>NZ_JBIQHY010000023.1:27688-56452 GCF_044508335.1 Actinomadura sp. | reverse complement strand
CCGTCCCGCGGCCCGCTCCCGTCGTGCGGCCCGCTCCCGTCGTGCGGCCCGGTGCCGTCGCGCAATCCGCCGGTGGTCTCCATGGTCAGCCCAGCCTACCCATCCGCAAACGCTGCCATGTGAGAAAACTTGCCCAATGGGAAGGAGGTCGTGCGGGCCGCGTACGGGGACGCCGCCGGCCACATCTTCCTGGTGTCCGCGGGTATCGCGGTGGTCGGGATCGCCGCGGCGGCGCTGCTCAAGCCGGTCACGCTCCGCGACAGCCTCGAACTGGTGGAGAGCGCCGAGACCGGCGACCCGGTGCCCGCCGCGGAGGGCGGTTCGTTGTCAGGATCATGACAACGAACGGCCCGAAGAGCTGAGTTGAGGCAGAAGAGCGCGGAGACACCGCTCTATACGGTCACTGCCAAGATCTCGTACCGGAGGCGGTAGATGAGCGGACGATCGGAGTTCGGGCGCCGCGCGGCGTCGGTCGTGCGGGCGGGAGGCATGTTCGCCCGGAGCGGGCTGTGGCGTCCCGGACCGCCGCTGAAGGTCGCCCGCCAGCTCAACGCGCTGCGCCGCTGGGGCACGCTGCTCGGCGGGACGGTCGTGTCCGCCGCCGCCCGCGACCCCGGCGGCGTCGCGATCGTCGACGACGCCGGGGAGCTGACCTACGGCGAGCTCGACGCCCGCACCGACCGGCTCGCCGCCGCGCTCGGCCGGTTCAACGGCGCCCCGCGCGTCGCCGTGCTCTGCCGCAACCACCGCGGCATGGTCGAGACCCTCGTCGCGTGCAGCAAGCGCGGCTCCGACCTCGTCCTGCTCAACACGGGGATGAGCACCGAGCAGCTCCGTACCGTGCTGCGGCAGCAGCAGATCGACGTCGTCATCGCCGACGCGGAGTTCGCCGAGTTCATCGCGGCCGTGCCGCGGACCGTCCACCTCATCACGGCCGGCGGGGCGGGGTCGGAGCTGGAGAACACCATCGCCACCGCGCCCGCCGGGCCGGTCGACCCGCCGGCGAGGGCGGGCCGGACGATCGTCCTCAGCTCCGGCACGACCGGCCGCCCGAAGGGCGCCGACCGGCACTCGCGGCCCGGGCTGTCGCCGCTCACCTCGATCCTGTCCCGCATCCCGTACCGGGTGCACGAGCGGATGCTCATCGAGGCGCCGCTGTTCCATACCTGGGGCTACGCGATGCTGCAGGCGGCGATCCCGCTGCGCGCCACGATCATCCTGCGGTCCCGGTTCGACCCCGAGCAGACGCTGCGCACGATCGAGGCCACCCGCGCGACGGCGCTCGTCGCCGTCCCGGTCATGCTGCAGCGCATCCTGGACCTCCCGGAGACCGTGCGGCGCGGGTACGACACGTCCTCCCTGCGGATCGCCGCCCTCAGCGGCTCGGCCCTCCCCGCCACGCTCGCGACCGCGTTCATGGACGAGTTCGGCGACATCCTCTACAACCTGTACGGGTCGACGGAGGCGTCCTGGGTCACCATCGCCACCCCCGCCGACCTGCGCGCCCACCCCGACACCGCCGGGACGCCGCCGCCCGGGACGAAGGTCGCGATCCTGGACGAGGCCGGGCGGCCCGTCCCGCCCGGCACGACCGGCCGCATCTTCGCCGCCAACGAGCTGCTGTTCGCCGGCTACACCAGCGGCGAGACCAGGGAGATGCGGGACGGCCTGATGAGCCTCGGCGACGTCGGCCACCTCGACGCGGACGGCCGGCTGTTCGTGCGGGGCCGCGACGACGACATGATCGTCTCGGGCGGGGAGAACGTGTTCCCGGCCGCGATCGAGGAGGTCCTGGAGAAGCTCCCGCAGGTCCGCGAGGTCGCCGTCGTCGGCGTCCCGGACGACGACTTCGGGCAGCGCGCCGCCGCGTACATCGTCCTGCGGGACGGCGAGACGCTCGACGCCGACGCCGTCCGCGCCCACGTCCGCGAGCATCTGGCGCGGTTCGCCGTGCCGCGCGACGTCCACTTCCTGGACGCCCTGCCCCGCAACGCCACCGGCAAGATCCTCCGCCGCGCCCTGCCCGCCCGCTGACCGCGCCGGGTCGCGCCGCCGTCAGGTCGTGGCGGGCGGGCGCGCCGTCTCGACGGTGAACCAGAGGCGGGTGCGGCCGGGGGACTGGTCGAGGCCCCACTCGCGGGCGAGCGCGTCGATGACGGTGAGGCCGCGGCCGTGGTCGAGGCGGCGGCGGCCGTGCGGGTCGGCGCCGGCCGGGTCGGGGCGGGCGGGGCCGTCGTCGGCGACCTCGACGCGCAGGACGCGGCCGTCGGTCGAGACCGTCACGGTGACCAGCCCGGAGCCGTGCAGCACGGCGTTGGCGACGGCCTCGGACGTCATCAGCTCGACGTCGTCGAGCAGGTCGCCGTCCGCGACGACCTTCGCGGCGAGCTCGCGGACGACGCGGCGGGCCCGGCGGCCGCCCTCACCGCCGCCGCCGAAGCCGAACGGCTCCCCGAGCCGCTCCATCCCTGCCGTCACTCGATCACCACACCTGGATTCCGGAAGCGCAACGCAATCATTCACCTGCGCTGAGTGATGGGCAACGCGACCGGTGCATCGATCTTGGCCTTTCCGGGACAGCCGGGCCGGAAGATACTCACCGAGGTGCACAAATCGGGTGTTTTCTCCGTCCCGCGGCGAGAATCAGCGGACGCCCTCCCCGTGTAACCATCCGATTCGGCAGCGTTCTTCGCCCGGCGGGCGAATGACGGCGGTCGTCCCGGAGGTGCGCCATGCAAGCGGTCGTCCTCGCCTGTGCCGCGCAGGCCGTGTACATCGCCGCCTATGTCCTGTTCAAGACGGCCACCGGGCGGATGAGCCCGATCGGCGGCCGGCATCCGCTGCACGCCGCGGGACGGCTGGTGCGCAGCCCGCGCTGGCTCGCCGGGGTCGCGGTGCTGCTGGCGGGCTTCGCGCTCTCGGCCGCCGCGCTCGTCACGATCCCGGTGGCCGCGACCCTGCCCGCCTACGCGCTCGGGCTCGTCCCGCTGCTGGTCGTGGGCATGAGCGGCTTCGGCGAGCGGCCCACGTCGCGGGAGTGGCTCGCGGTCCTCATCACCGTCGCCGCGATGGCCACCGCCGTGCTGTCGGTGCTGCCGGACCACGGTGAGCCGCTGCGCGACGCGCTGCACCGCACCGGCGGCGCCGGCGCGGCCGCCGCCCTCCCGCTGTGGAAGGCGGCGCTGGTCTTCGTGCCGTCGCTGGCCCTGCCGCTCTGGATGCTCGGCGCGCGCGACCGCGCGGCCGGCGGCCGGCACGCGCGCCCGCTGACCGGCATCGCCTACGGGCTCGGCGCGGGCGTCCTGCTCGGCGCCACCGAGGTGTTCGGGCAGGGCATGGCGATGATGCTCGCGGCGGGCCGGAGGACGGACGTGCTCGCGTCGCCGCACCCCTACCTGTTCCTGCTCGCCGGCGTCCTCGGCCTCGTGCAGCTGTCGATCGGGCTGCAGCGCTGCCGCCTCACGATCATCGTCACCGTCGTCACGGTCACGGCGAAGACGCACCTGCTGCTGTCGGCCACGCTGCTGTACGCGGAGCCGTGGCCGGGCGAGCCGGCCCCGCTCCTGCTGCGGGCCGCGGGCGTCGGCCTGGCCGTCCTGGCCCTGACGGCGTTCCCGCGGCACGAGCGCCGCACGCGCCGGCTCCGCCAGCCCGTGCCCGCCGTCCCGCCGGCGCAGCCGCGCATCTACCCCTCCCGCCTGGGCTGATGCAATCTTGTCATTGTCAAGATAGGGTGGGCGGCGATCCCGAGGAGAAGGAGCCGACGCGATGACGGAGAACCCCGCCCTGGCGCGGCGGATGTGGCATCAGCTCGAACCCGTGCACGCCCTGTTCTGGTACTCGCCCGACGTCTTCGCCGAGGCGGCGGCGCTCGGCTACGACGTCGGCACCCGCTGGCCGAGCTACTTCGCCTGGCGCGCCGCGCCGCTCGGCGCCGCAGGCCCCGAGCGGGTGGCGTCCGCGTTCTACAGCTTCAGCCCGCGCATGGTGGCCGAGCACATCCCCGCCGCCTGGGCGGTCGCGCCGCCCGAGCGCGTCCTCGAAGGGCGGTGGCGCGCCGTCGACCGCATGTACCGGGCGCTGCTCGGCGACGGGATCGGCGACGCGGACCTCGCGGAGGCCGCGGGGCTCGCCCGCGCCGCCGCCGAGGAGGCGGACACCGCCGGCCGCCCGCTCGCCGCCGCCAACGCCGGCCTGCCCTGGCCGGACGAGCCGCATCTCGTCCTGTGGCACGCGATCGGCATCCTGCGCGAGCAGCGCGGGGACGGCCACGTCGCCGCGCTCCTCACCCACGGGCTCGACCCGGCCGAGGCGCTGGTGTCGTTCGCCGCGATCGGCGCCGCGTCCGTGGAGACGTTCGCGAGCCGGGGCTGGACGGACGGGGAATGGGCCGCCGCCCGCGACCGCCTCGCCTCCCGGGGCCTGGTGGACGCGGAGGGGAAGGCGACCGACAAGGGCCGCGAGCTGCGCGACTCCGTCGAGCGGATGACCGACGACCTCGCCTACGCGCCCTGGCGGACGCTCGGCGCCGACAAGGCCGACCGGCTCGCGCAGCTGACGATGCCGATCCTGGTCAAGGTGCTGGAGACCGGGCTGATGCCCGCGCAGAACACGCTCGGCATCGGCAAGGTGCAGGCGCCGCCCCGCTGAGCCGGCGGCCGCCGGGCAGGCACCGCCCCGCTGAGTCAGCGGCGGCGGGGGAGGCGCCAGGCGGTCTCCTCCAGCCGGCCGGTGTTGCCGAGGTCGATGGGGCCGCCGGCCTCGACGATGACGACCGGCCGCCCCGGCGCCGGCCGCACCTCCAGGTACCGTCCGGTCACGGCCGTGGTGGTCGGGTCGGTGACCAGGTTCCGCCAGACGATCCCGAAGATCGCCGACTCGCCGGGACGGATCGTCAGCGGCTCCGGCCCCGCGTCCTCGATCCGCGTGGTGCCCCGCACCACCTTCACGTCGAACGGCTGCCGGTCCTCGTCGAGGACGCGCAGGGACGCATAGCCGTCCAGCCGGTACGGGCGGTCGCCGCAGTTGCGCAGCCTGATGGCCGCGGCACGGAGGCCCATCGCGGCCTCGGGCCGCTCCATCCCGACGCTGATGCCCTCCCGCGTGCACACCGGCGGCGCCGGCGACGTGGACGGGATGGCGATGGAGGTCGGCCGCGCCGGGCGGGGCTCGGACGGGACGGCGGCGGGCGCCCGCTCGGCGCCGCAGGCGGTCAGGCCGAGCAGCGCCGCCGCGGCGAGCGGCAGGAGCGGGATCCGCTGGATCGAGGTCACCCCGGAGATCATGGCAGAGGCGCCGCGCCCCGGGGGCGGTGCCTCAGGACCCCGGCGCCCCGGCCGACTTCATGCACGCCAGGAGGGCCTTCTGGGTGCGGCCGTCCTGCGCGTCGGGCCGCCAGGTGCTGGTGTCCTGCGGCACCTTCACGCCGTGCCGGCGCATGCAGTCGACGAACGCGCTGACGACCTTGGACGGGGCGGCCGACGGCGCCCCGCCGGGTGCCCGCGACGTGCCGCCCGTGGACGCGCCGCCCGAGTCCGCCCCGGCCGGCGCGGACGCCCCGCCGCCCGTGGGGGCCTGCGCGGACGGGGTCGGCGCCGGGTCGTCGCCGTCGTCGCCTCCACCGCAGGCAGCGGTCAGCGCCAGTGCCGGGACGAGCAGCAGAGCCGCCAGATGACGTCGGTTCACTGGTGGTCCTTCCAGCCGGATGGGGCCTCGACAATAGCCGGTGGAGTGGTCTCGCGTCCGCCCGGCCAGGCATCTTCCCGGCACACGACAATTGCGGAACCTGCCCTCCGCTAACAGAGAAAGCCGTGACCGGGTTTCTGCAGCGGCGACCACCGGTGCCTCGAATTTACCGGCCAGTAGTTATGTTGAACGCCGCGAACTGGGAAAAGAGGGAAGAGCATGGCGGCCGCGCTCGGTACGTCGGCCGGGCGGGCGTTCCGGTTCCGTTGGCGCGCCGAGTGTTCGTCCCTCGCGGGCGTCCCGCTCCTCGTGCCGGTCCCGTACGGCGCGAGCGGTCGGCCGTGGGGACCGCCCGGAGAGCGTCCACAGGCTCCGCGCCATTTGCCGGGCCTTTCCGGGGACGCGCTGCGAGCGTCCGCCGGCCTGCGTTTATCACTCGGGTGACAAACGCGTCATCGAATCGTTGTCCCATTCCCATGGCGGACGGCGCGGGCGAGGGCCCACACTCGGTGGCCTTCCCCGCGACGAAGGTGGTGTGCGATGTCCGATGACGCCTACGACTTCGACGTCATCGTGGTGGGCTCCGGGTTCGGCGGAAGCGTGTCGGCGCTCCGGCTGGTCGAGAAGGGCTACCGGGTCGCCGTGATCGAGGCCGGCCGCCGGTTCGACGAGCGGACGCTCCCCAAGACGTCCTGGCGGCTGCGCAAGTACGTGTGGGCGCCGCGCCTCGGCATGCGCGGAATCCAGCGCGTCCACCTGGTCGGCGGCAAGGCCGGGGTGCTGGTGCTGGCGGGGGCCGGCGTCGGCGGCGGCTCGCTCGTCTACGCCAACACCCTCTACGTCCCGCCGGAGCCGTTCTTCAAGGACCGCCAGTGGGGCGGCATCACCGACTGGCAGGACGAGCTGAAGCCGTTCTACGACCAGGCCCGGCGCATGCTCGGCGTCACGACGAACCCGCTCGTCACGCCCGCCGACGAGGCGATGAAGCGGGTCGCCGACCGGATGGGCGCCGGCGACACCTACCATCCGACGCCGGTCGGCGTGTTCTTCGGCGACCGGCCCGGCGAGGACGCCGACGACCCGTACTTCGGCGGCGCCGGGCCGCGCCGGACGACCTGCACCGCCTGCGGCTCCTGCATGATCGGCTGCAAGGTCGGCGCGAAGAACATGCTCACCAAGAACTACCTGTACCTGGCGGAGAAGGCGGGCGTCCAGGTCATCCCGGACACCACCGTCACCGCGCTGTCGCCGCGGGCGGGCGGCGGCTACGAGGTGGTCGCCGAGCACACCGGGCCGCTGCGCCGGCGCCGCCGGACGCTGACCGCCGAGCACGTCGTCCTCGCCGCCGGGACGTACGGGACGCAGCGCCTCCTGCACCGCATGCGCGCGTCCGGCCGCCTGCCGAACCTGTCGCCCCGGCTCGGCGAGCTCACCCGCACCAACTCCGAGGCGCTGCTCGGCGTCGAGCGCATGACCGTGTGGCACCGCAAGAAGGACGTCGACCACAGCACCGGCCTCGCGATCACCTCGTCCTTCCACCCGGATGACAAGACCCACATCGAACCCACCCGGTACGGGGCGGGCAACAACGCGATGGGCGTCATCCGGACGCTGCTCGTGGACGGCGGCGGCGCGCCCCGCTGGCTGAAGTTCCTCGGCCAGGCCGCGCGGCACCCGACCATCATCCTGCGCGGCCTCTCCCTCAAGGACTGGGCCAAGCGGACGGTCATCGCCCTCGTGATGCAGACCGCCGACAACTCGATCACCCTCAGCGAGAAGCGGGGCCGCCTCGGCCGCCGCAGGCTGGTCGCGCGGCAGGGCGACGGCGAGCCGAATCCGACCTGGATCCCCGTCGCCCACGACGCCGTCCGGATGCTCGCCGAGGAGCTCGACGCCACCCCCGGCGGGACGTGGTTCGACCTGTTCAACATCCCGACGACGGCGCACTTCATCGGCGGCTGCGTCATCGGGGAGACCCCGGAGACCGGCGTCATCGACCCGTACCACCGCGTCCACGGGTATCCGGGGCTGCACATCGTGGACGGCTCGGCGGTCACCGCGAACCTCGGCGTCAACCCGTCCCTGACCATCACGGCCCAGGCCGAACGCGCCATGGCGTTCTGGCCGAACCGCGGCGAGAAGGACCCGCGCCCCGAGCCCGGCAGCGCCTACCGGCGCATCGACCGCGTCATGCCCGACAAGCCCGTCGTCCCGGCGACCGCGCCCGCCGCGCTCCGCTGACCGCGCCGCACCGGCCGTACCGCACCGGCCGCGCCGCACCGGCCGTGCGAGCGGCTACTCCCCGGGCAGGTCGGCGGGTTCTTCCGGGGCCGGCCGCTGGGTGGCCTGATGGACGCGGACGGCCAGGATCGCGCGGGCGAACCGGCCGGCCAGCTCGCCGTCCATCTCGTCCGGGATCTGGTCGACGCCGATCAGCCCGCCCGGCCGGGCGACGACCGCGGCGGACTCGTCGACCCGCACGCCGCGGCCGTCGCCGAGGTCCTCGACGGCCGGGAGGTCCAGCGCCGCCCGCAGGGTGTCCTGCAGCGCGCGGACGGTCGCCGCGTCGCGGTCGATGCGCACCTCGGCGGCGTCGGCGCGCTCCTCCGCGGCGTCCGCGCGCCGCTCGGCCCGGTCCGCGCGGGCCATCGCGGCGAGGATGCGGTCCTCCGCGGAGTCGGCGAGCTGCTCGGCGCGCTTGGCGCGGGCGGCCTGCTCCTCCGCCCGGGCCGCCGCGGCGTTCTTCTCCACGGTCAGCCCGGCGACCTCGCCCTGGACGACGCTCAGCTCGGCGCGCAGCCGGCGCTCGGTCTCGGCGGCGGCCTCCAGCTTGGCGCGGGCCTCCGCCAGCTCGGCCCGCGCGTCCGCCAGGTCGCTGCGGGCGGTGGCCAGCGCGCTCTGCTCGGCGGACAGCCGGGTGGCGAGGTCGTCGCGCTCGCGCTCGGCCTCGGCCCGGGCCTCGTGCTCGGTGCTCCACGCCGCCTCGGCGCGCTTGCGGAGCCCCTCGGCGTGCGCGGCCTCGTTGGCGGACGTGGCGCGGGCCTGCTGGTGCGCGCCCGCCTCCTTCCACGCGTTGGCCTCGCTCTCCTGCGCGGCGGTGACGCTCGCCTTCGCGGCGGCGAGGCCCTTCTCCAGCTCCTCGCGCGCCTCGGCGACCTCCTGCCGCGCCGCGTCCGCGCGGGCGTCGGCCTCCTTGGCGCGGGCCTCCGCCTCCGCGGCCAGCCGCCGCGCGTCGCCCGCCTCCGCGAGCGCCCGCTCGGCCTCGCCCAGCACGCTCTTGACCTCGCCGTCGAGCCGGTCGCCCAGCGCCGCGGCGAGGGTGCCGAGCTGCGCCACCAGCCCGGAGAGCCGCTCGACGTCCTGCCCGAACGCGCGCACCGGTGCCGGATCGACCCCGGTGCCCGCAGCAGTCTCGCGCTCCACGACCACCTCCGCGGGTCGGTCCTCGCCGGAGGCGCGGTCCGGCAGCGGGAGCGGCGCGGTCAGCACGCCGTCGTCCGGGACCTCTTGATCTTCGCGCACGCGAGCATCCTAGTGAAACGTCCCGTTTTGCACCTCCCTCTCGCGCCTCTGTCTTCACTCCGGCATCGTGGCCCGCGGCGGCGTCCCGGCCCGGCGGCGCGTCCAAACTTGGACGACTCCTTATCTTGACTCGTTCAAGAAAATCGGACACCCTGTGTCGCGTGGTGACGACCTCGGAGTTTCCGGAGTTGCTGCGCGGGGCCGCTCTGCGAGTGACCAGGCCGCGGGTCGCTGTGCTGCGCGCGGTGCATGCGCACCCGCACGCGGACACCGACACGATCATCGGCGCGGTGCGCCGGGAGCTGCCGAAGACGTCCCACCAGGCCGTGTACGACTCGCTGCGCGTGCTGACGACGGCGGGGCTGGTGCGGCGCATCCAGCCCTCCGGCTCGGTGGCGCGCTACGAGTCGCGGACCGGCGACAACCACCACCACGTCGTCTGCAGGTCCTGCGGCGCCATCGCCGACGTCGACTGCGCCGTCGGCGAGGCCCCATGCCTCACCGCCTCCGACGACCGGGGCTTCTCGATCGACGAGGCCGAGGTCGTCTACTGGGGCCTGTGCCCCGACTGCCCACCCGATCCATCCACTGCTTCGTCCTGGAAGGAAGCACATGGCTGAGAACACCGAGAGCGCCGGCGGCTGCCCGGTCGTGCACGGCACGCGCGCACCGCACCCCACCCAGGGCGGGGGCAACCGCAACTGGTGGCCGGAACGGCTCAACCTGCGGGGGCTCGCCTCGCAGCCCGCCGAGACCAACCCGTACGGTCCGGACTTCGACTACGCCGAGGCGTTCAAGAGCCTCGACCTGCCCGCCGTCAAGGCCGACATCGCCGCGCTGCTCACCGACTCGCAGGACTGGTGGCCCGCGGACTTCGGCAACTACGGGCCGCTCATGATCCGGATGGCGTGGCACAGCGCCGGCACCTACCGGATCCACGACGGCCGCGGCGGCGGCGGGAGCGGCCAGCAGCGCTTCGCGCCGCTGAACAGCTGGCCGGACAACGTCCTCCTCGACCGCGCCCGCCGGCTGCTGTGGCCGGTCAAGAAGAAGTACGGCAAGAGCCTCTCCTGGGCCGACCTGTACATCCTCGCCGGCAACGTCGCCCTGGAGTCGATGGGCTTCAAGACGTTCGGGTTCGGCGGCGGCCGCGAGGACGTCTACGTCCCGGACGAGAACGTCTACTGGGGCCCCGAGCAGACCTGGCTCGGCGACGAGCGCTACACCGGCGACCGCGAGCTGGAGAACCCGCTCGCCGCGGTGCAGATGGGCCTCATCTACGTCAACCCGGAGGGCCCGAACGGCAACCCGGACCCGCTCGCCGCGGCCCGCGACATCCGCGAGACGTTCCGCCGGATGGCGATGAACGACGAGGAGACCGTCGCGCTGATCGCCGGCGGCCACACCTTCGGCAAGACCCACGGCGCCGACCCGCACGCCAACGTCGGGCCGGAGCCGGAGGCCGCGCCGCTGGAGCAGATGGGCATCGGCTGGAAGGGCACCTACGGCACCGGCAAGGGCGCCGACGCGATGGGCAGCGGCCTGGAGGTCACCTGGACCGACACGCCCACCAAGTGGGACAACAGCTTCTGGGAGATCCTCTTCGGGTACGAGTGGGAGCTGTACAAGAGCCCCGCGGGCGCCTGGCAGTGGCGGCCCAAGGACGGCGCCGGCGAGGGCACCATCCCGCTGGCCCACTCCGACGGCCGGACGCACCCGACGATGCTCACCACGGACCTGGCGCTGCGGTTCGACCCGATCTACGAGCCGATCTCGCGGCGGTTCAAGGACAACCCGGACGAGTTCGCGGACGCGTTCGCCCGCGCCTGGTACAAGCTCACCCACCGCGACATGGGCCCGGTCGTCCGCCTCCTCGGCCCGGAGGTCCCGGACGAGGAGCTCATCTGGCAGGACCCGGTCCCGGCCGTCGACCACGAGCTCGTCGACGCGGCGGACATCGCCGACCTCAAGCAGCGGATCCTGGCCACCGGGCTGTCGGTCCGGCAGCTGGTCTCCACCGCGTGGGCGTCGGCCGCGTCGTTCCGCGGCAGCGACAAGCGCGGCGGCGCCAACGGCGCCCGCATCCGCCTGGAGCCGCAGCGCGGCTGGGAGGTCAACGAGCCCGACGAGCTGGCGCAGGTGCTGAGCGCGCTGGAGGGCGTCCAGCGGGCGTTCAACTCCGCGCAGACCGGCGGCAAGAAGGTCTCGCTCGCCGACCTGATCGTCCTCGGCGGCTGCGCGGCCGTCGAGAAGGCGGCCAGGGACGCGGGCCACGACATCGAGGTGCCGTTCACCCCGGGCCGCACCGACGCCTCGCAGGAGCAGACCGACGTGGAGTCGTTCGCGGCGATGGAGCCGACGCACGACGGGTTCCGCAACTACGTCGGCAAGGGCAACCCGCTGCCGGCCGAGTTCCTCCTGGTCGACCGGGCGCAGCTGCTGAACCTCACCGCGCCCGAGATGACGGTGCTGGTCGGCGGCCTGCGGGTCCTCGGCGCGAACTACAAGGGGAGCAAGCTGGGCGTCCTCACCGACCGTCCCGGCGCCCTGACGAACGACTTCTTCGTGAACATGCTCGACATGGGCATCACGTGGGAGCCGACGTCGGAGGACTCCGAGACCTTCGAGGGCCGGGACGCCTCCGGCGACGTCAAGTGGACCGGCAGCCGCGTCGACCTCGTGTTCGGCGCGAACTCCGAGCTCCGCGCGATCTCCGAGGTCTACGGGGCAGACGACGCGAAGGAGAAGTTCGTTCAGGACTTCGTCGCCGCGTGGAACAAGGTGATGAACCTGGACCGCTTCGACCTCGCGTGACCGTCACGTCCAGGCCGGCCCTCCTCCCTGGCCGGCCTGGACGCCGTCACGCACGGCAGACGGCGTCACGCACGGCAGACGGCGTCACGCACGGCAGACGGCGTCACGCACGGCAGTCCGGGCAGAGCCCCCAGAACGTCACCTCGGCCTCGTCGACGAGGTATCCGGCCTCGTCGACCGGCTCCAGGCAGGGCGCGTGCCCCACCACGCAGTCGACGTCCCTCATGGCCCCGCAGTTGCGGCAGACCAGATGATGGTGGTTGTCGCCGACGCGCCCCTCGAACCGCGCCGGGCTGTCGCCCGGCTGGATGCGGCGCACGAGCCCCGCCGCCGTCAGCGCGTGCAGCGCCTCGTAGACGGCCTGGAGCGAGATGTGCCCCACCCGCTCCCGCACCCCGCCGGCGATGGCCTCGACATCGAGGTGGTCCCCGGTCCGGACGGTCTCCAGCAGAGCGACGCGGGCGGCCGTCACCCGCAGCCCGACACCGCGCAACTCCTCGGCGATGCCCTGCGACGCGGCCATGTCCCACCCCAAGACGCAAAAGATTCCGACAACGAATGACAAAAGTGTAGTCGAGGCCCGCTAACCCCATGAAACAAGCACGTCCGCAACCAAGCCCACCCCAACGCTCTCGCCATCCACGAGAGCGCAGAAATGATGGTGCGTACGCACTGGGACCCGGTGACGCGGGCCGGCCTTGTCAGGACTTGGCGGTGGTTATGGGCTTGCCCAGGGCGCTGCCCTTGGTCCACTTGGCGAAAGGCAGCTGCCAGTAGCCCCAGCCGTTCGTCCACTGGAGGGAGCGCTTGGTGCCGGTGATGGTGACGATGTCGCCGCGGTAGGACCAGTGGAAGAACCACTGGGCGTCGGCGGCGGGGGAGCGGACGCAGCCGTGGCTGCAGTTGCGGTTGCCGAGGCAGGACGGGTCGTCCATGTTCTGGTGGATGTACTCGCCGCTGTTGGAGATGCGGGTCGCCCACGGGACCTTCTCGTCGTACCAGCCCGGGTCGCCCTTCTTCTTGCCCGGCGGGCGCATGCGCTCCAGGCGGACGTGGTCCATGGTGAGGTGGACGCCGCTGGTGGTGAGCAGGTGGTCGACGCCGTCGCGCTGGACGTCGCCGCCGGAGCCGAGGCTGACGCCCCAGGTGCGGACGGTGCGGCCGTTCTTCTTGACGACGAGCCGGTGCGTCTTGGCGTTGATGCTGACGACGTGGGAGTCGCCGACCTTGAAGGTGCGGACGACGTCGCGGTCGCCGAAGACGTCGTCGCCGATCCGCAGACCCGCGTAGTGGATCTTGACCGTGACGCGCTGGTGCGGCTTCCACGGGCGCTTCGGGCGGAACACCATCGAGGGGAGGCCGTTGAAGGACTCGCCCGCGCTCAGCCAGCGCCAGGCGCCCTCGGTGGGGGTGGTCGAGGAGATCTCGGTGGCGCGCTCGATGAGCGGCTTGGCCTTCTCCGGGACGGCCTTGTTGAACTGGACGAAGACCGGCATGCCGGTGCCGACGGTCTCGTTCTGGCTGGGCACGACGTTGTTGACGCGGGTGGCGGCGGTGGCGCTGCTGGTGCGGAACGCGCTCGTCGCGGTGGTGGACTTGCCCTTCGGGGACGTGGCCGTGGCCGAGACCTGGTAGCGGCCGCCGGGCTGCAGCGTCCACTTGGAGTGCCACTTGGTCTTGTCGGCGGAGAACTCGCCGGGGACGTCGGCGCCCTTCAGCTTCACGGAGACGGCCCCGAGGGTGCCGCCGGAGGCGGTGACCGTCACGCCCCGGTCGGGGCGGGCCCTGCCGTTGCCGTTCGCCGGGGTGATCGTCACCTGCGGCGTGCCGTCGTCGCCGCCCTTCGCGGTCGCTCCGCCGGATTCCCCGTCGCCGCCGCCGCAGGCGGCCGCCAGCCCCAGGACGAGCGTCAGCACCAACGCCTTTCCTCGCACCGTTCTCCTTCAACAGCCGGCCGGACCCGCGTACCGCGGGACGGCAAAGAGATCGCTTACGGAACGGCCCTTATTCCCGAGCCGGCCGGAGGCGGGGCGGCAGGGTGGCGGCGTCCGATCACTTAAGACGTCCATGGTCCCCCGAAGGTTCGCGCGCCGGGGCCGATTCGGCGGATCTTTCGTGGTCCGCTGACGCTCCGGGCCCTCGGTCGATCTTCTCTTCAAGACTGTGCTGGGCGCGGTTAAAAGCGGCGATCCGCGTGCTGACCAGTTGCGATGCTGGACCGTGGCCGGCCCGCGACGGCCCTGCTAGGTGAGTTCTTGTCTGTGAAGGGACGCGCGCGATGAGAGCCCAGGGGCTGAGTCCCTCCCTCGACTCGGGGGGCGGCCCCGCGGATCTCGCTCCCGCCGGCGTCCTCGCCCCGGCCGGGCGCGGCGCGCGCACCCTGGCCGGGCTGTGCCCGGCGTGCCTCGCGGTGGTGGACGGGTGGGCGATGGCCGTCGGCGTCTCCATGTCGCGGAGCGGGGTGATCGCGGCCCTCGCGGCGCTGGGCGTCGTCCTGGCCAACGCGTCGGGCGGGCTCTACCGGACGCGCCGCAACCCGTCGCTGCTGGCCGACGCCCCGCCCCTGCTTCTGCGGATGCTCGTGGTCGCCGCGATCGTCGCGGTGCTGCTGCCGCACCCGGCGGCGGCGCTGGTGTGGGCGGTGGCGGTCTCGGCGTCGATGTCGCTGGGGTTCCGCGTGTTCATGAACGCCGCCGTCCGGACGTACCGGTGCCGGAGGACCCGGCCGCGCAACGCGCTCGTCGTCGGGACGGGCGGGATGGCCGCGCACATGGTCGACATCCTGCGGAACCGGGGCGAGTTCGGCCTGTCGGCGGTCGGGCAGGTGGCGGCGGGGCGTCCCGCGCCGGCGCCGGTGCTCGGCGAGACGGCCGACCTGCCGGCGCTGGTGGAGGAGCATTCGGTCGACACGCTCGTCGTCGTCGCCGAGGACGTCCACCCCGAGCAGCTCGGCGCCGTGCTGCGCATGTCGTTCGGGCTGCCGTGCGAGACGCTGCTGGTCCAGCCGCCGTCGGACGTGGTGCCGGTGCCGCCGGCGCGGCGCGAGTACCTCGCCGGGCTGCCGTGCGCGCGGGTCGACTGGGGGCTCCGCGACCCCGCCGCCCGCCGCGCGAAACGGGCGCTCGACCTCGTCGTGGCGTCCCTGCTGCTGGTCGCGTTCGCGCCGCTGCTCGCCGCCTGCGCGCTCGCCGTGCGGATCGAGGGCGGCCCCGGCGTGCTGTTCCGGCAGCGGCGGATCGGGCTCGGCGGCGAGGAGTTCGTGCTGCTGAAGTTCCGGACGCTGAAGCCGGCGGACGAGCGGGAGTCCGACACCCGCTGGACCGTCAAGGACGACGCGCGGATGGGACGGGTCGGCAGGTTCCTGCGCAATACGTCGCTGGACGAGCTCCCGCAGCTGTGGAACGTGGTGCGCGGCGACATGAGCCTCGTCGGGCCGCGCCCGGAGCGCCCCCACTTCGTGGAGCAGTTCGCCCGCACCTGCCCCGGCTACATGCTGCGCCACCGCGTCCCGGTCGGGATGACGGGCTGGGCGCAGATCCACGGGTTCCGGGGCGACACGTCGATCGAGCTGCGGGCCCGGCTCGACAACCACTACATCGACCACTGGACGTTCGGCGGCGACCTGCGGATCCTGCTGCTGACGGCACGGGCGATGCTCTGCAAGGACGCCGGATGACCGTCCTCGCCGCGCCGGCCGCCGCCGCGAGGATCCCGCGGCGCCCGAGCCTGCTGATCGCGGCGGCGGTGGCGAGCGTCGGGGTCCCGCCCGGCTCGCAGGCGTTCGGGCCCGGCGTGCAGGTCACCGCCGGGGACGTCGCCGGCTGCGTGCTCGTGGCGGCCGCCGCGTTCCTGCTGGTCACCGGGCGGGCCGAGATGCCGCGCACGGCGTTCTGGGCGTTCGCGCCGCTGGTGGCGGCGCTCGGCGTCAGCACCGTGCACTCCCCGGACATCGGGACCAGCCTGGCCGGGTTCGTCCGCGACCTGCAGGTCTTCGTGCTGGTGCCGCTGGCGGTCGTGCTGCTCGTCCGGGACCGCCGCGACCTCGCCGTCGTGTTCGCGTCGCTGCTCGGGCTCGGGCTGGCGGAGGCCGGGTACGGGATCTGGCAGTCGGTCACCGGCAACGGCGCGTCGCTGGACGGGCGGAGCATCCGCGCCGTCGGCACGTTCGGCGCCCTCGACGTGATGGCGATGTCGATCGTCGCCGGGTTCGCGTTCCTCATCCTGACCGCGTTCGCGCTGGCCGCGCCGCGCCGCGGCCCCGCCGCCGTGGCCGCCGCGCTGGGCGGGCTCGTCGTGCTGGCCGCGGCGCTCGCGCTCGCGCTCAGCCGCGGGACGTGGCTCGCGCTCGGCGCCGCCGCCGTCCTCATCCTGGTGCTGTTCGACCGGTGGACGGCCGTGAAGGTCCTGGTGTGCTGCGGCGCGCTGCTGGTGGTCGCGGCCGCGGGCACGGGCGGCGGCGGGCAGGCCGTCGTCGAGCGGTCCAAGTCGATGGCGGCCTCGATCAGCCATCCCGACCGGTCGGTGGACGACCGGTACAACCTGTGGGCCGCCGCCGTGCGGATCTGGGAGGACCATCCCCTCACCGGCGTCGGCGTGAAGAACTTCCCCGCCTACCGCGACACCTACGCCACGATCGAGCTGTCGTCCGGCAGCGAGACCGCCGACCCGGTCAACGGGTACGCGCGGCAGCCGCTGCTCTCGCCGCACAACGAGTACCTGCTGTTCCTGTGCGAGCAGGGCGTGGTGGGCGTCGCCGGGTTCGGCGCGCTGCTCGCGGTGCTGCTCGCCGGGCTGTGGACGCGCCGCCGGTTCCGCGACCCGTGCTGGCTCGCGGGCGCCGGCCTCACCGCGTTCCTGCTGGTGAACTTCCTGTACGCGGACCTCGGCGGGCCGACCTGCGCGCTCGTCGCCGTCGTCCTCGGCGCGATCGCCGCGTGCGCGTTCGGGACGGTGCGCGAATGACCGGCGGCACGGGCTCCGTCGGGCGCGCCGCCGCGCTGTCGGGGGTGCTCATCGCGGCGGGCACCGGGCTCGGGTTCGCCCGCGACCTCGTGATGGCGCACCTGTTCGGCGCCGGCGAGAGCACCGACGCGTTCCTCGTCGCCTGGACGATCCCGGAGACGGTGTCGCCGCTGCTCATCGAGGACGCGATGGCGCTGCTCATGGTCCCCGTCGTCACCCGGCTGCTCGCGCGCGGCGACGGCCTGCGCCCGCTCGCCGCCTCGGCGCTGCCCCGCATGGTGCTCGGCCTGTCGCTGGTCGCGCTCACGCTCGTTGCCGCCGCGCCCATCGTGGTGGACGTCCTGGCGCCGGGGCTCGCCGACCGCGGCCCGGCCGTCCGGTGCGTCCGGCTGACGGCGGTCACCGTCGTGTCGTTCGGCGTCGCGGGCTTCATGAGCGCGACGCTGCGCGCCCACCACCGCTTCGGCCCGCCCGCCGCGATCTACCTCGCCTACAACGTCGGCATCCTCGCGCTGATCGGGGGCCTCGCGCCCTACATGGGCATCACCAGTGCCGCGCTCGGCGTCGCCTGCGGCGGCCTGCTGATGGTCGCCGTCCAGGCCCCGGCCTTCGCCCGCTGCATCCGGCAGGGCCCGGCCGCGTCCCTCCCGCGCGGGGCGGCGCCGAAGGGCGGCGGGGTCGAATGGCGGATCGGGGCCGCGGCCGTCGCGCCCGTCGTCGTCTACACCGTGACGCGGCAGGCCCAGGTGTTCGTCGAGCGGTTCCTCGGGTCGGAGCTGGCGCCGGGTTCCATCTCGCACCTGAACTACGCGCAGAAGGTCGCGCAGGTGCCGATGGTGCTGTCGCTGCTGATCGTGACGGTGACGTTCCCGAGGCTCGCGCGGGCCTCGGCGGACGGCGACACCTGGCAGGTCGCCCGCCGCATCCGGCAGGACCTCGTCGTCGCGAGCGCGCTGGTGCTGGCCGCGAGCGCGTTCCTCATCGCGTTCGCGCCGGCCGTCATCAAGGTGCTGTTCGAGCACGGCGAGTTCACCGCCCGGGACACCGGGCGCACCGCGTCGATCATGCGCGTCTACGCGCTCGGGCTGTGGGGGCAGTCGGCGGTCGGCCTCGCCGCCCGCGCGTTCTTCGCGCAGCGGCGGCCGACGTGGCGCCCCGCCCGGGTGCTCGCGCTCGGCCTGGCGGTCACCGCCGCGATCGGCGGCGCGTTCGCCGCGTCCGCCGGGACGATCGCGCTCGCCGCCGCCAACGCCGCCGGGATCACGGTCGCCGCCGTGCTGCTGCTCGCCGGGCTGCGGCGCGGCATCGCGCCCGTCCCGCCGCGCCGCGTCGCCGCCGACGTGTCCCGGCTGGCGCTCGCCGCCGCCGGCGCCTGCGCGGCGGGGATGCTCTTCGCGCACGCCGCCGCCGGGGCGCCGGTGCTCGCCCGGCTCGCCGCCGGCGGGCTCGTGACCGCCGCGGCCTTCGCGGTCCTCGCCGCCCTGGCGGGACCCGACCTCCTTGCTCCATGGATCGCCTTGCGGTCGCGCCGCAGCGTGCGCGGCCGGACCGAATCGGGGGAGACCAGTGACCCAGCCGACCGAGCCGGCGGGAACGACGCGACCGGCGAGAACGACCGAACCGGACCGGCCGGCGGAGGAGATCCGGCCGGTCCCGCTGGTGCTGATGTACCACTCGGTCGACCACTTCGATGAGGACCCGCACCTGGTGACGGTGTCGCCGGCGCGGTTCGAGCGCCAGCTCGCCTGGCTGCGGGCGCGCGGCCTGCGCGGCGTCGCCATGGCCGAGCTGCTGGACGCGCACGCCGCCGGCCGGGCGCGCGGCCTCGTCGGGCTGACGTTCGACGACGGGTACGCCGACTTCGCGACCAGGGCCGTCCCGGCGCTGCTGCGGTACGGGTTCGGCGCGACCGTGTACGTGGTCACCGGGCGGATCGGCGCCTACAACGCGTGGGACGACGGCGGCCCCCGCAAGCCCCTCATGACGGCGGACCAGATCCGGACGGTGGCCGACGCCGGCATGGAGGTCGCCTCGCACGGCCGCCACCACGTCTCCCTCCCCGGCACCGACGACACCGAGCTGCGCGAGGAGCTGGAGGAGAGCCGCGCCGCGCTGGAGGACGTCGTCCAGGCGCCGGTCACCGGCTTCGCCTACCCCTACGGGCACGCCGGCGCCCGCGAGGTCGAGGCGGCGCGCGCCGCCGGGTACGACCACGCCTGCGACATCCGCCCCGCGGAGCCGTCCCGGCACGCGCTGCCCCGCACCTACATCGGCGACCGGGACGGGCCGCTGCGGCTGCGGGCCAAGCTCGTCCGGCACGAGCTGCGCCGCAGGAGCCGCGTGTGACCCGGGTCCTGCACGTCATCACCGGGCTGGAGCACGGCGGCGCCGAACGCCAGCTCGCGCTGCTGCTGCGCCACCTGCCGGTCGCCTGCGAGGTCGCGACGCTCACCCGCACCGGGACGCTGGGCGCCGAGATCCGCCGGACCGGCGTGCCCGTCCACGAGATCGGGATGCGCGGCAACCGCGACCTCGCGGCGCTGCCCCGGCTCGCCCGGCTGATCCGGCGCGGGCGGTTCGACGTCGTCCACACCCACCTGTACCGGGCGTGCGTCTACGGGCGGATCGCCGCGCGCCTCGCCGGCGCGGCGCGCGTCATCGCGACCGAGCACTCGCTCGGCGACGGCCACATCGAGGGGCGGGCGACCACCCGCGGCGTCCGGGCGCTGTACCGGGCGACCGAGCGGCTCGGGTCCGCGACCGTCGCGGTGTCGCCGACCGTCGCGGCCCGGCTGCGCGGCTGGGGGGTGAGACCCGGCCGGATCGTCGTGATCCCGAACGGCGTCGACGCCGCCGCGTTCGCGTTCGACGCGGCCCGCCGCGCCGCGACCCGCCGCCGCCTCGGCATCGGCCCGGACGAGCCGGTCGTCGGCGCCGTCGGGCGGCTCGTCCCGACCAAGCGGTTCGACCTGCTGATCGAGGCGGTCGCGCGGCTGGACGGCGTCCGGCTGCTGCTCGTCGGGGCCGGGCCGATGCGCGGCGCGCTGGAGCGGCTGGCGCACCGGCTCCGCGTCCCGGTCATCTTCACCGGGGGGACGTCGGACGTCGCGGGCGCGCTCGCCGCGATGGACGTGCTCGCCGCGCCGTCCGTCCAGGAGACGTTCGGGCTCGGCGTCGTGGAGGCCCTCGCCGCCGGGCTGCCCGTCCGCTACACGGCCTGCCCCGCCCTCGACGACGTCCCGCCCGGCGAGGCCCCCGGCGCGCGCCGCCTCCCCACCGACGCCGCGGTCTGGAGCGCGGAGCTCGCCGGCGCGCTGCGCGCGCCGCGCGACCGGACGCGCGTGCCGCCCGTCGTCGCCCGCTACGCCATCGCCGAGCAGGCCGCCGCGCTCGCCCGGCTGTACACGCCCGGGCCGCCCGACCGCGGGGCCGTTCCGATACGAGAAAGGGCACACGATGCCGCAACGTGAAGCGAGAGCGAAGGCCAGGGGTCTCGGCGCCGCCGGGCGCCTGCGGGCGCCGGCCGCCGCGTACCTGCGGCGGTTCGGCTGGGCCGCCGCGTTCGTGCTCGCCGGGTTCCTCGGCGGGCTCGGATACGCCCTGTTCGCGCCCACCACCTACACCGCGACCGCGTTCGTCCTCGTCGTGGACTCCGCCGACGGCCAGTCCGGGCCGGCGGCGGTCAGTTTCGCGCAGGCGTACGGGCGGCTCGCGCCGCTGCCGGAGACCCTGCAGCACTCCTCGATACCGCTGCCGGCGCACGCGGCGGGCGACACCCGCCGGCACGTCCAGGCGTCCACGTCGCCGGACACGCCGCTGATCCGGCTGGCCGGCAGCGCCCGGACGGCCCGCGACGCCGCCGCGTTCGCCAACGCCGCCGCCGACGCGCTCGTCCGGTACGGGGCGCAGCACCGCGCGGACACCGGGGTGCGGGTCGCGCTGATGACGCTCGCCGAGCCGCCCGCCGTCCCGTCGTCGCCGAATCCGGCGCTGGACATCGCCGCGGGGACCGCCGCGGGCGTGCTGCTCGCCGGGCTCAGCGCCGCGATCATGAGCGGGCGGCGCGGCGCCCGGCGCGACGCGCGGCGGCGCGCCGCCGTCCCCGCCCCGGCCGCCGCCGACCGGATCGAGGTGGCGCCGTGACCGCCGTCGCGCCCGTCCGGCTCGCGACCCCGGCCGTCGAATGGTCGGTGGAGGTGCACCGGGACGAGCAGGCCCTCGTCGGCCTCGCCGGCGAGCTGCGCGACCTGTACGACCGCAGCCCGGCCGCGACCCCGTTCCAGACCTACGAGTGGATCAAGGCGTGGTGGGGCTGGTACGGCACGCGCGGGCGGCTGCGGCTCGTGCTCGTCCGCCGCCGGGGGCGGCTCGTCGCGGCGGCGCCGCTGATGGCGGGCGTCCGGTACGGGTTCCCGGTGCTGCTCCCGCTGGCCGGGGAGCAGAGCGACTTCACCGACTTCCTCCTCGACCCGGTGTACGCGGACGGCGCCGTCCGGCACCTCGCGCGGGCGCTGCTGGACGAGCGCGGCTGGTGCGCGATCGACCTGCGCGAGGTGCGCCCCGGGTCCGTGGCGCACCAGGTCGCCCGGGAGTGGCCGCGCGGGACGTGGCGGACGCCGTCGTCGGTGTGCCTGGAGCTCCCGGCCGCCGGCATCGACGACGTCCTCGACCGGCTGCCGCGCCGCACCGCCGGGAAGATGCGGGCGAAGCTCCGCAAGGTCGACGTGCGCGGCATCACGGCGGAGAGCGTCCCGCCGGAGCGCGCGGCGGAGGCGGTCCACGCGCTTCTGGACCTGCACGCCCTGCAGTGGAAGGGCCGCCCCATCAACCCCGAGCACACCCGCGAGCGGTTCCGCCGGCACCTGGCCGAGGCCGCGAGCGGGATGGTGCGGGACGGCCGCGCCGCCGTCCTGCAGTACAGGTGGGACGACCGGCTCGTCGCCAGCGACCTCGTCCTCATCGGCCACCGGTACGTCGGCGCCTACCTGTACGGCGCGATCCCGGACCTGCGGGCCTGCGTGGACGTCTCGCTGATGATGCTGCGCCAGGACCTCGCCCTCGCCCGGGACCGGCACCGGCAGGGCGTCAGCCTGCTGCGCGGCGACGAGCCGTACAAGCTGAAGTGGCGGCCGACGCCCGTCCGCAACGAACGGATCATCCTCGGCCGGTCCGGTTCGGCCGCCGCGTTCGCCGGGCTCGCCCGGGCGCGCGGGCGGCTGTCGGACCGGCGCCGCGGGCGGGACGGGCATGGCTGAGCCGCTCCGGGTGCTGCACGTCAGCCAGCCCAACGCGGGCGGCGTCGCCGTCTACGTCGGGCAGGCGGCGATGGACCAGCGCAGGCGCGGCTGGGCCGTCGCGGTGGCGTGCCCGCCGGGCGGCGACCTGCCGGAGCGGTGCATGGCGGCCGGCGTGCCGTGGCTCAACTGGGGCGCCGCGCGCACCCCCGGGCCCGGCGTGCTGCGGGAGTCGCTGCGGCTGCGGCGCCTCGTCCGGACGTTCGCGCCCGACGTCGTCCACCTGCACTCGGCCAAGGCGGGCCTTGCCGGGCGGCTGCTGCTGCGCCCGCGCGGGACGCCCACGCTGTTCCAGCCGCACGGCTGGTCGTGGCTCGCCGCCACCGGGCGGCAGGCCGCGCTCAGCCGCCGCTGGGAGCGGCTCGCCGCCCGCTGGAGCGACGCGCTCGTCTGCGTCGGCGCGGGCGAGCGGAGCCAGGGCGTGGACGCGGGCGTGCGCGGCGCGTACCGGCTGGTCCGCAACGGGGTCGACCTGAGCAGGTTCGCCCCGGCGGGCGGCGCGGACCGGCTCGCCGCCCGCACCCGGCTCGGGCTCGCCGGCTCGGTGCCGCTCGCCGTCTGCGTCGGGCGGCTGACCAGGCAGAAAGCGCAGGACGTCCTGCTCGCGGCCTGGCCGGCGGTCACCGCGGAGTGCCCGCCGGCGCTGCTCGCGCTCGTCGGGGACGGCGAGGACCTGGAGCGGCTGCGGCGCCTGCGGACGGCCGGGGCCCGGTTCGTCCCGGCGGTCGCGGACACCCGCGACTGGCTGGCCGCCGCGAACGTCGTCGTCCTGCCGTCCCGGTGGGAGGGGCTGCCGCTGACCGCGCTGGAGGCCCTCGCCGTGGGGCGCCCCATCGTCGGGACGGACATCCCCGGCATCAGGGAGCTCGTCGGGCCGGGGACCGGCGCGCTCGTGCCCGTGGAGGACCCGGCCGCGCTCGCCGCGGAGATCACCGCCCGGCTGCGGTGCCCGGAGACCGCCGAGCGGGAGGGGCGCGCGGCCGCCGCCGCCTCCGCCGCCTACGACCTGTCCGGGACGCTGGACCTGCTCGCCGCCGTCACCCGCGACGCGGCCGGGCGCGGCGGCGCGCCCGCCGAGGACCCGGCCGACCCGCGGGCGGTGGCGGGCGGGCTCGTCCACGCGGGCCTCGCCGGAGCCCGGGACGGCGTGGCCGCGGTCGCCGGGGCGCCCGGCTCGAACGGCGCGTTCGGCGGCGTCGGCGGCGGGGCCGTCACGCCGCCGAACAGCTCCCGGTAGGCGGCGGACGACCTGGGGTGCGCGCCGCACGACCACACGCCGTGCGGGCAGTAGTCGGTGATCGACTGGTACACCACATCGTGCGACATGATCCAGTCGTGCATTCCCTTGACATATTCGGGGTTGTCGGAATTGCGGAACAAACCCCATTCCGGGAACGAGATCGGCTTGCCGTGCGCGGCGGCGAACGCGGCCTGCGCGCGCAGCCCGTACGGCTGGTTCACGTAATCGTCAAAAGTCTTGCCCGGCGGTTGGTCGTAAGTGTCGGACCCGATGATGTCGACGGCGTCGTCACCCGGATAGCACTCCGTCCACGGGATCGCGTCGCTGCCCCGGGTCGGCGCGAAATCAAAACGGAAACGCGCGCCGCGCACCGCGCGCATGGTCGCGACGATGCGCCGCCAGTACGCCTTCCACGCGGCGGGGTCCGGCGCGCACCGGCCGCCGTAGGACTCCCCGTTCATCTCCCAGCCGAGCACGATCACCGCGTCGCCGGCGCCGAGCCGGACCAGGCGCCGGGACAGGATCCGGTAGTGGACGTCGAACGCGCCCGACGCGCCGCCGCGCAGCAGCGAGCGCAGCACCGGCACCGGGATCCACGCCTCGTTCGGCGCCATCATCGGCACGTTCACCACCAGCAGCCTGCGCGGATCGGCGGCCTTCCAGCGCGCCCACGGCGTGAGCATCCCCCACGGCCCCTCGATCTCGCGCCAGCCGTCGCCCGGCAGGTAGGTGCGCCCGACCGTCACCGTCGAGCCGAGCCAGCGCTGGAACCGGGCGACCCGGGCGACCCCCTCCGCCCCCGACCCCAGGAACGCCCCCAACGGCACATATGACGGCCCCCTGTGCGCCGCCTGGGGCCGCGGCCAGGCCGCCATCGTCGACGCGACGAGCATCACGACCATGGCGAACGCGGCCAGAAGCGGAGGGAGCGGACAGAACGGAATGGGCCTTTTCCGCCGTCCGCCGAATGGCCGTCCCGCTGAATGGATATCCGCAGCTCGCATGCGTATCGTATGCCCTTGGGCGCCCATCGCGAAAAAGGCGTCCGGACGGAACAGGCCCAGAATTTACGTGAGGAAGGTCGTCGTGCGCCGCAATCCTTGGGAATACGCCTGAACACATGTTCTTCGACACCCGCACCCCGCCCCGGACGCGCCTGGATGCCGGCCTCCCCGTCCTGCTGCTGCGCACCGACCGCAACCACTTCCACCACGGGACGCTCGCGGCGATCCGCAGCCTCGGCCGCGCCGGCGTGCCCGTCCACGCCATCATGGAGGGCCCCGCCAACCCCGCGGCCCGGTCCCGCTACCTGCACCGCCGCCATCCGTGGGCGCCGCCCACCGCCTACCCGTCCGAACTGCTGAGCCACCTGCGCGCGATCGCCGAGCGCATCGGCCGCGAGACGCTGCTCGTCCCGATGGACGACGCCGGCGCGATCTTCGTCGCCGAGCACGCGGACTCGCTGCGGCCCCGCTTCGTCTTCCCGCACCAGGAGCCGGACGTCCCGCGCGGCGTCGCCGACAAGCGCCGGCTGCGGGACGCGTGCGAGGAGCACGGCATCACCTCCCCGGAGAGCCGGACCCCCGAGTCCGCCGCCGACGTCGACGAGGCCGCGCGGGACCTCGGCCTGCCGGTGATCGCCAAGTGGGCGCGGCCCTGGCGGCTCGGCACCGGGATGCGCAGCACCACGGTCGTCCGCACCCTCGGCGAGCTGCACCGGCTGTTCGCCGCCACCCGCCACCGCGACCCGGACGGCGACGCCGGCCCGCTGATCCTGCAGCGCCGCATCCCGGCGGGCCGCGGCGACTGGTTCTTCCAGGGCTACTTCGACGAGAACCTCGACTGCCTGTTCGGCGGGACCGGCCGCAAGCACCTCGCGCACCCGCCGCAGGCCGGGCACACCGTCGCCGGGGAGTGGGTCGGCAACGACGAGCTCCACCGGCTCGCCGTCCGGATCGTCCGGCTGCTCGGCTGCCGCGGCCTCGTCGACCTCGACTTCCGCCTCGACCGGGACGGCGGCTACCACCTGCTCGACTTCAACCCGCGGATCGGGGCGCAGTTCCGGCTGTTCACCGACCGGAACGGGCTCGACCTCGCCCGCGTCCTGCACCTCCACCAGTCCGGCCGCCGCGTCCCGGACGCGAGCCCGGCGCCCGGCCGCCGCCTGCTGGTGGAGAACCACTACGTCCAGCAGGCGGCCGGGCGGCGGCTGCTGCGCGGCGGGACCCTCCGCCCGCTGCGCGACACTCTCCGGCCGCTCCGCGAGGCCGACGAGTTCGCCTGGTTCGCCGGGGACGACCTGCCGCCCTTCCTCGCGATGGGCCGGCGGAGCGCGCTCCGCGCCGTCGAGCGGCTGCGCACCAGGTAAACACCACAATCACACGGGGGAATGAGACATGAGCGACTCGGCCAGCGACGTCGTGATCGCCGGCGCCGGGCCCTACGGCCTGTCGACCGCGGCCCACCTGCAGAACGTCGGGCTCGACGTCCGCACCATCGGCGAGCCGATGCGGTTCTGGGAGACCGGCATGCCCGAGGGCATGTTCCTCAAGTCCGAGCCGTTCGCGTCCAGCCTGGGCTCGCCGCAGCCGGGGATGAGGTTCACCGACCTGCACCCCGGCTGGCGCATCGGGCAGCCGATCCCGCTGGACACGTTCGTCGGGTACGGCCGCTGGTTCGCCGCCGAGGCCGTCCCGCAGCGCCCGGACGACCGGGACGCGCAGGTCGTCAACATCGAGCGGGGCCGCCCCGCCGGCTACGCGGTCACGCTGTCCACCGGCGAGACGATCGCGGCGCGGGCCGTGGTCGTCGCGGTCGGCATCGGCCCGTTCGCCCACATCCCGGACGAGCTGGCCGGCATGCCGTCCTGGCTCGTCTCGCACAGCAGCGCCCACCGCGACCTCGCCCTCTTCGCGGGCAAGGAGGTCGGCGTGATCGGCGCCGGGCAGTCCGCGCTGGAGACCGCGGTCCTGCTGGCCGACGCGGGCGCGCGGCCGCACGTCATCGCCCGGCGGCCGGAGATCGACTGGAACACCGTCCCCGCGGAGCGCCGCTCCCTGCGCGACCGGCTGCTCGGCGGCCCCCGCTCCGGCCTCGGCACCGGCTACCGCACCTGGCTGTGGGCGGAGCGCCCGGGGCTCGTCCGGTACCTGCCGGAGGGGACCCGCCGCCGGATCGTCCGCGAGACGCTCCCGCCGGCCGGCTCCTGGTGGCTGCGCGACCGGCTGGACGAGCGGGTCCGCGTGTCGACGGGCCGCCGGCTGGCGAAGGCCGTGGAGCAGGAGGACGGCCTCGCGCTCACCACCGTGGACCGCGGCGGCCGCCGCCTCGTCACCGAGTTCGAGCACGTCATCGCCGCCACCGGGTACGTCCCGGACGTGACCCGGCTCGGCCTGCTCGCCCCTGACCTGCGCGGCCGCATCGCCACCCGGTTCGGCGCCCCGGTCCTCAGCCGCGACTTCGAGGCGTCCACGCCCGGCCTCTACTTCGCCGGCCTGGCCGCGGCCCCGACCTTCGGCCCGGTGATGCGCTTCGTCCACGGCGCGGACTTCGCCGCGGGCCGCATCGCCCACCACATCATCCGCCGCATCCCGCGGCCGCGGCCGACCGCGGCGCACCTGGCCGGCGTCCTGGAAACGGACGCGTCCCACCGGTAGACCGCACCGCACTCGCCTTCAGGAGACCGCCCCCTCCTGGAGGCGGGTGCATTTCCACCCCGGACCCATTTCACGGCGGTTCTGGTCGCGCTGGGACGGCGTGCCCTCCGCTGAATGCGGTATGGCGGGAGAATTCGCCGGTTCCGGGGTTGAGGATCGTCCACTGGACGGGCGGCTCACGGCACGGAGCACGCCCGGGCGGCGCTAGTACCCCGGCGGCAGGGCGCGCCGGCGGACCCGTTCGGTCCGCGCCGTCTCCCGGAACCAGTGCCAGCGCGAGTAGAGCGTCCACACGCCGGAGAGGCCGCGGCGGGTCTTGGTGCGCTGAGCAGCGGGGACGTTGGAGAGCGCGATCAGCATGAGGTCGGCTCGGGTGAGGAAGCGGTGGGCCTCGCGGCGGGGGGCGCGGTGGCGGCGCAGCGGGTGGAGGCGGGCGATCGCGGACGAGGGGTCGGGCATGGCAGCTCCTCGATGGGGCGATCCGGTGACCGCCCGCTTACCGACTGTAGCGCATCCGATACCGGTCGCCATGCTTCTCCCCGGAACGCCCGCGAGTACCGGCACATGGTTCAAGGACGGCAAAGCGGACGTCCGCGGAATGGAAAGCCGGGCGCGGTAAAAGGCGTATTAATGGCGCGGTAAACGATCGGGGGACACGCCGGTGAAGAAATCGATGCTCCTTGCGGGCGGCCCATCAGGTGTTACGTTCTAGCGGACCACGAATTCGGCGACAAGGAGAACCGGCAGTGGAGTGCGCACCGATCCGGCGCGGGGCGAACCGCCCCCAGGGTCGGCCGCGGCGTGCCCTCGTCCCCGTTCTCCTGCGGCTCCTCGCCGTCGCCGGCTTCGCCTTCGCGGGGTGGGTCGCGCTGTCCGCGCTGGCCGACTCCGCGTTCGCCGCGGAGCGCCCGCCGCAGGCGGTGCAGGCCGGCGACCGGGGCCCGGCCACGCTGCGGCACCTCGCGTCCCGGCCCGCCCGGCGCACGATGGCCGACGACGTGCGCGAGATCGGCGGCGACCCGATGCGGTACGTCCGGTCGCGGCAGCGCGACCTGTTCGGCGACAAGGACCGGGCCGTCAGCCGTGTGCGCGAGCTCGCGGACGCCGCCGGGGTCCCGCACGTCCGGGTCCCGCACGTCCGGGTTCCGGACGTCCGGTCCGAGCGGCCCGTCCTGCGCGGCCTCGTCCAGCGGGTGACCGAGGCGCCGTCCGAAGGGCGCCCGGCCGCCGCTGAGCCGGCGGAGGCGCCGGACGGGAAGGCCTCCGCCGCGCACGACCGCGACGACGCGGTCCCCGCGCCCCGCCCCGCGGCCGGTGCCGCCAAGGCGGCCGCGGAGCGGAAGCCCGCGGGTTGCGCGCGCTGCGCCGGAGACCACCGCGCTCCCGCGCACGCCCCCGTGCTGCCGCCCGTGCAGGACGGCCCGCACGGCGGTTCGGCGGGCGGGCACCCGTTCCCGCCGGTCGGCGACCTGCCGGGCGGCCGTGCCGCCGCGGCCCCGCCCGCCGTGGACGCGGGCACCTTCCAGCGCACCGCGCTGACCGACGTGGCCGCGCCCGGCGGCCCGTCCGTCGTCCCGGACTAGTCCCGGAC
>NZ_JBIQHY010000023.1:0-27588 GCF_044508335.1 Actinomadura sp. | reverse complement strand
GTCCCGGACTAGTCCCGGACCGACCGTCCCCGTCCGGCCCCTTCGAGCGGCCGGTCTCTCCCGCGGCCGCGTGCCCGAGGCACGTCGCCGCCCCCGCTGAACCTCTCTCCGCGCGCAACGGCCGAAGTCCGGCCGCTGCCAGTGCTGCGCCCACCCCGACGGTGCCGCGCAGTGATCACCACCGATGCAACAGACAGGAGCAACATCATGCGTACGTGGGTGAAGAGCACGTCCCGCGCCGCCCTGGTGGCGGCGGGCGCCCTCGCCATCGGAGCCGCCTTCGGCCCCGGGACCGCCGGCGCGGCCGCCTTCGGCGGCGGCCACGACGGCAAGGTGACCATGGAGTCGTCCGGCAACTTCGGGCTGCTGAACGGCAACCAGGTCTACGCGCCGATCAGCATCCCGATCGACGTCTGCGGCAACGCGATCGCCGTCGCCGGGCTCGCCGGGGCGCAGTGCGAGGGCGGCGCGAGCGTCTCGTCGCACCGCTCGCACGGCGGCTACGCGGCCGACCCGGGCTACCGGACGGCCGGCGCCTGGGACGGCGGCGGCTACGGCGGCGGCTGGGACGACGGCAAGGGCGTCGACATGCAGACGTCCGGCAACTTCGGCATCGCCAACGGCAACCAGGTGTACGCGCCGATCAGCGTCCCGATCGACGTGTGCGGCAACGCCGTCGGGGCGCTCGGCCTCGCGCAGGCGCAGTGCGAGGGCGGCGCGTCGGTGAAGCGGTCCTCCGCCGACCGCAAGGTGCACATGCGGTCGTCGGGCAACTTCGGCATCGCCAACGGCAACCAGCTGTACATCCCGATCAGCGTCCCGGTCGAGGTGTGCGGCAACGCCGTCGCGGTGCTCGGCCTCGCGCAGGCGCAGTGCAAGGGCGGCGCGTCCGTCGGGGACGGCGAGGACCACGAGATGCCGCCCACGCTGCGGACCCCGCCGGTCAAGCACAAGAAGCCGTACAAGCCGTCCAAGCACCGCCCGGCCGCCAAGCACAAGAAGCTGCCCTCGACCCTGCGGGCCGACGGCCGCCGCGTGGCGGGCACGGGCGTGAACTACCGCAGCGCCGACGGGCTGCCCATCGTCGCGGACCTGCTGAAGAAGCTGCAGCAGGCCGTCAAGGTGCCCGGGGTGGACGCGCGGACCGGCCGGCTCGGCCCGCAGCTGCCGAACAGCGGCGGGGCGCCCGTGCGGATCGGCTCGCCGGTCCTGAGCTGATCGCGCGCCGGCCCGGGTGACGATCCGCGGCCGGCGAGACCGAGGAGAGGGGGCGGTAGACGTGCCGCCCCTTCCCACGCCTTCCCACGCCGTGCGAACTCCAGGGGGAGACCAGCATGCTCGACCGAAAGGCCCTCGCGGCGGCCGCCGCCGCGTTCTGCGCCGTGCCCGTGCTCGGCGTGCCGCGGGCGACGGCCGCGCCCGCGGTGCCGGCGGCGGCCCCGGCGGCCGGGGCGGCGGCTCCGGCGCGCGCGGAGCACGGCGCGCTGATCGGGCAGATCCGGATCAAGCGGATGCACCTGAAGGCGGACGTCCGGGAGGGGGTCGGCCAGGCGGTCCTGCGGCGGGCCGTCGGCCACTACCCCGGCACGGGCGTGCCGACCCGGGACGGCAACACGGTGCTGCTCGGCCACCGGACGACGTGGCTGCACCCGTTCAACAAGCTGGACCTGATGCGCCGCGGCGACCGGATCGTCCTGCGCTGGGGCCGCAGGACCTACGTGTACAAGGTGCGGACCAAGCGCGTCATCAAGCCGCGCGACCGGCGGGCCCTGGAGCCGGTGCCGTTCAAGCGCCGCAGCGCGCCGGACGGCCGGTACATCACGCTCGTCACCTGCACCCCGAAGGGCTCCGACCGGCGCCGCCTCGTCGTCGTCGGCAAGCTCCAGCCGAGGCGCTGACCCCGGGACGCTGGAACGGCGCGGTGCGGCTCCGCGCCGTTTCAGCGTCCGCCGTAGAGGGCGACCAGCCCGTCGTAGTCGCCCTTGCCGAGGGTGGCGGGGCCGCTGTCACAGGACGCGATGGTCGGCGCCATCGTGAGGTTCTCGTGCTCGATGCCCTCGACGTGCCCCAGGCCGAGGACGTGGCCCGCCTCGTGCGTCGCGACGGCTTCGGCGGAGTAGCCGCCGGCCGGGCATGACCCGCCCGTCCACCATCGCCTGCCCTGCGCCTGCAGCGCCATGTCCGTCTCGACCGTCGCCGGGCCGTCGAACCAGGTGCAGGTCGCGGCGAGGACGTCGGTGTCGGCGTCCGGCATCGCGTGCCAGCCGAACGTGTTGACGCCGTCCCTGATCCCGCAGCCGGCGGCGCCGGTCACGTTCGGGGGCCGGCTCGCCCGCCCGGCGTACTCCTCGGCGATGTCCGGCGGCGGGGTGAAGCGGCCGCCGTCGGCGCAGTCGGTGCGGGCGCCGGCCATGTTGGCGATTCCCGCGGTGACGGGGGCCTGGGGCAGCCCGGCGTTCCCCGCGTAGTAGCGCCATCGGACGGCGGTCCCCTTCGGCCATCTGCTCGGCTCGGCGCGGTACGCGCCGTCCGCGCAGGCCGCGGCCGGCGCCCGGAAGCCGCGCGGCCGGCCCTGCGGCACCCGCCCGCCGCGCCCGTCGATCGTGACCACGCCGGCCCGCTCGTCCACCCGGATGCTCAGCTCGGCGCCGCCGTCGGTGCGCAGCGCGTGCGCGACCACCGAGGTCCCGTCGGACGGGACGACCGCCGCGAGCCCGTTCGCGCCGCGCACCGTCCGGCCGCGCAGGTCGCAGTCGGCGATCTTCACCCGCTGCGGCATCGCGCGGGCGGAGAGCGTCCCGCCGGGCCCGCACCACGCGGGCGCGCGCCGTACCGAGGCCGCCGCCGTGCCGGTGAACGCGGCGCCCGCGAGCGCCGCGGCGGCCGCCGCGGCCCCCGCTCGCACGGCCGCCCGTGGAAAGTCGCCCATTGCAGTTTCTCCGATGTGCGGGAACGTCCTTTGGCAGTCTTTCGCGGGCCCGGGAAAGGGAAACCGGCGCTTTCTAAAATGATCACCATCTCGGCTTCCCGGAAATGCGCGGGTGAACGTGTCGGTGAGCATTTGTCGTGAAATGGCTGGCGAGGCGCCCGGAGAACGCCGTAAGTATCAGGTAAATCATCCCCCATAATCGAGCAAACGCGTTTATTGCGTCTCGATACGGAAAAACAGCGGGTAATCCGGCAACTCGGGATCAATCAGAACACCGTTGCCGCGCCGCGAGGCGGGCACAGGACCCATCTCTCCCCGCCCCCCGTCCGGCAGCGTTCACGGAAGCAGAGGTGTTCAACGTGCAGACGCAGACACAGGTGCGGGAGCTCATGGGCATGAGCGTGACCGACACCCACGGCACCAAGGTCGGCACGATCAAGCAGGTCTACCTCAACGACGACTCCGGTGAGCCGGAATGGGTGACCGTGCACACCGGATGGTTCGGGATGCGGGAGAGCTTCGTCCCGCTGTCCGGTTCGCGGAAGAACCAGGACGTGCTGCAGGTCCCGTACGACAAGGAGACCATCAAGGGCGCTCCGAACCTCGACGCGGACGAGCACCTGTCGCACGCCCAGATCGTCGGGCTGTACCGCCACTACGGCGTGCGCCCTCCGGGCGGCCGCCGCCAGGGCGACGAGCAGACCGAGAAGCGGGGCGGGGAGCAGGACGCGAAACGGGACGCGGCCCGGACGGCCGGGGAGCGCGGGGAGCGCGGCGAGGGCGAGGCCGGCGAGGGCGAGGCCGGCGAGGGCAGGACCGGCGAGGGCAGGACCGGCGAGGGCAGGACCGCTGAGGGCAAGGCCGCCGGCACCGGGACCGGCCCGGCCGCCGCGGGGACCGCCGGGGCCGCGGGCAGCGCCCCCGGTATGGCCGTCCGCCCGGACCGGGCGGCGCGCGGCGGGCCGACGATGCCGCCGCAGTCGGCGCGCGAGGGCGCCGAGGCCCCGATGACCGAGATCACCCGCTCCGAGGAGCAGATGCGGATCGGCACCGAGCGGCACGAGGCCGGCCGCGTCCGGGTGCACAAGTACGTCGACACGGAGATGGTGGAGCGCACGATCCCCGTCTCGCACGAGGAGATCAGGATCGACCGCGAGCCGATCACCGGCGGCGAGCCGGACCCGAAGGTCCACATCTCCGAGGACGAGCACGAGATCATCCTCTACGAGGAGCGCCCGGTCATCGCCAAGGAGACCGTCCCCGTCGAGCGGATCCACGTGCGCACCGAGCAGGTGCAGGACGAGCAGACGGTGCGCGGCGAGCTGCGCAAGGAGCGCATCGAGGTGACGCGCGACGGCGACGTGCGGGGGGACGGCCGCGGCGAGCCCGGCCGCCCGTCCACGTGAGCCCCCGTCCCGCCGCAGGGACGACGACTTCGGTCCTGAGAACACGCCACACCGGATGGCGAGCGCCCGGGACGGCCGTTTCACCCGCCGGCCGCCCGGGCGCTCGCGTGGCCGGACGTGGCCACGGCGGCGGGCGGGCCGGCGCCGCGGGCGCCGGGCGGGCAGCACCGGGAGGGCGGCGGCGACGCTGGCCCCACCCGTCTCACCGGCTTTATTCGATGCATGATTCAACGTGTGAATTTAGTACCCGTCAAGCCCTCTTTCCCACTTTTCACAAGCCTCCGGTGCGGGTCGGGCGGGCTCGTTGACACCCGGTGCGGGGCCGGGGGAGGTTCCTGGGTGACGACGCCGCCGAGCGCGGAGGTCGTGGCCGTCCGGGCGAGCCACGACCTCCGCGCCCGGCCGCGCGCGGTCCGGACCCGGGCCGCGCGGGCGTCCTCGGAGCGACCCAGGAGGGACGACTTTGCGACACCCCCAAAGACGTGTCATCGCCACCCGGATCGGGCGATCACTGGTCGCGCTCGCGACCATCGCCGCCGTCCCGTCCGCCATCGCGGTGCAGCCCGCGGTGGCCGGCGGGCCGCCGGCCTATCTCAACGCCCGGCTCCCCGTCGCCAAGCGGGTCGGCGACCTGCTCGGCAGGATGACGCTGGAGGAGAAGGTCGGCCAGATGACCCAGGCCGAGCGCGGCGCCGTCGACGGCGACCGGGACCAGATCACCACGCTGGCCCTGGGCTCGGTGCTCTCGGGCGGCGGTTCGGTGCCCGCCGACAACACCCCCGGCGGCTGGGCGGACATGGTGGACGCCTACCAGTCGAAGGCGCTCGCCACCCGGCTGAAGATCCCGCTGCTCTACGGGATCGACTCGGTGCACGGCCACAACAACCTCGTCGGCGCGACGATCTTCCCGCACAACATCGGGATGGGCGCGACCCGCGACCCCGGCCTCGTCAAGCGGGAAGAGGAGATCACCGCGATCGAGACGAAGGCGACCGGCCCGCAGTGGGTGTTCGCGCCGTGCGTCTGCGTCAGCCGCGACGTGCGCTGGGGCCGGACGTACGAGAGCTACGGCGAGGACCCGCGGCTCGTGAGCGAGATGGCCGTCGGCATCGAGGGCTTCCAGGGCCGGCACAAGCGGGACATGGCGACGAACCGGCACGTCCTCGCGACGGCGAAGCACTTCGCCGGCGACGGCGACACGGTGTTCGGCTCGTCCACCAGCGGCACGTACACGATCGACCAGGGCGTCACCGTCACCGACCGCAGGACGTTCGAGAAGATCGACCTGCCGCCCTACGTCACCGCGGTGCGCAAGTACGGCGTCGGCAGCATCATGCCGTCGTTCTCCAGCGTCGACTGGAAGGAGGACGGCGTCGGCAACCCGGTCAAGATGAGCGCGCACAAGGAGCTGCTCACCGACGTCCTCAAGAAGAAGATCGGGTTCGACGGGTTCCTCATCAGCGACTGGGCCGCCATCCAGCAGATCCCCGGCGACTACGCCACGCAGGTGCGCACGTCGGTCAACGCCGGCATGGACATGTTCATGGAGCCCTACAGCGCCCCGCAGTTCGTGCAGACGCTGATCGCCGAGGTGAAGGCGGGGCGCGTGAAGATGTCGCGCATCGACGACGCCGTCCGCCGCATCCTGACGGCGAAGTTCGAGCTCGGCCTGTTCGAGCACCCCTACACCGACCGCAGCCTCGCCAAGACGATCGGCTCGCCGCAGCACCGCGCGGTGGCGCGCGAGGCCGTCGCGAAGTCGCAGGTGCTGCTGAAGAACTCGCGGAACGCGCTGCCGCTGCGCAAGAACGAGCGGATCTACGTGGCGGGCGTCAACGCCGACGACATCGGCAACCAGGCGGGCGGCTGGACGGTCACGTGGCAGGGGTCCTCCGGCGACATCATCCCGGGCACGACGATCCTGGACGGCATCGAGCAGAACTCGTCCCACGTCACCTACAGCGCGGACGCGTCGGCGCCGATGTCCGGCAGTGACGTCGGCATCGTCGTCGTCGGCGAGACCCCGTACGCGGAGGGCGTCGGCGACGTGGGCAACGGGCACACGCTGAACCTGTCGGACGAGGACAAGGCCAACATCGACAAGGTGTGCGGTGCGATCCGGACCTGCGTCGTCCTCGACGTCGCGGGGCGCCCGCAGATCGTCACCGACCAGCTGCCGGAGATGGACGCGTTCGTCATGTCCTGGCTGCCGGGCAGCGAGGGCGCGGGCGTCGCGGACGTCCTGTTCGGCAAGCGCCCCTTCACCGGCCGCCTTCCGGTGACGTGGCCGCGCAGCGAGGGCCAGGAGCCGATCAACATCGGCGACCACGGCTACAAGCCGCTGTTCCCCTACGGCTACGGCCTCAGCACGAAGGGCCGCCACCACCACTGATCGGCGTTCCCTCCGCGGGCCGGCCGCCTCCCACCCCTTGGGGCGGCCGGCCCTCTCCTTGCCGCCCTCTCCATGCCGCCGTGTTCATGCCGCCCCGTTTATGGCGGTCTGTTCGGGAGAGGCTGCCCCCGTGGACGGTGTGGACCGGGAGCCGAGGACCGCGTTCGTGCTCGGCGGCGGGGGCGTGCTCGGCGCGCACGAGGTCGGCATGCTGCGGGCGCTCGCGGAGACCGGTGTCCGGCCCGACCTCGTCGTCGGCACGTCCATCGGGGCGCTGAACGGCGCGTTCGTCGCGGCGGACCCGGACACCGCCGTCGAGCGCCTGACCAGCCTGTGGTCGGACGACGCCACCCGCGAGGTGTTCGGCGCGCGGATGTGGGCGCGGCTGTGGACGCTCGCCCGGTCCGGCACCCACCTGCACTCGAACGAGCCGCTGCGCCGCCTGCTGGACGAGCTGCTCCCCGTCCGGACGTTCGAGGAGATGGCCGTCCCGTTCCAGTGCGTCGCCGCCGGCATCGAGACTGCGATGGCGCACTGGTTCACGTCCGGGCCGCTGGTGCCGGCGGTGCTGGCCTCGTCCGCCGTGCCGGGGCTGCTGCCGCCCGTGCGGGTCGGGGACCGGCACTACTTCGACGGCGGGCTCGTGCACAGCATCCCGGTCGGGCGCGCGGTGATGCTCGGCGCGACCACCGTCTACGTCCTGCACGTCGGCCGCATCGAGCGCGACCTGCCGCCGCCGCGCCGCCCCTGGGAGGTCGGCATGGTCGCGTTCGAGATCGCGCGCCGGCACCGGTTCTTCGAGGAGATGGCGACCCTCCCGGACGGCCTCACCGTCCACGTCCTGCCGGCGGGCGCGAAGCCGCAGAAGGCCGGCGTCGACCTCGCCCAGATGCGCTACAGGAACATGTCCGGAATCCAGGCTCACATAGAACGCGCCCACAGGGCATCCTTGGAGTACCTCAAAGAGCGAGCGTGAAATGCTGCCTCCCCCCGTCGTCCGCCGCCTGTTGTTCACGCCGCTGCTGTTCGCCCTCGCACTGCTGGTCGTCGTGGTGTTCCCGCTCGCGTTCGCGGTGACGTCCGCGATCGGGCGCGACCGCCGGCGCGCCTGCCGGCTGCTGTGGTTCGCGCTCGCCTGGGGGACGCTCGAGTCCGCCGCGGTGCTGGAGTGCGGCCGGCTGTGGATCCTCCGCCGCGCCCGCGACGACCGGCACTACGACGTGATCCGCCGCTACGTCGCCGGCCTGTACGGTTCCGCGCAGCGGCGGCTCGGGCTGCGCGTGGAGGTCACCGGGGGCGGGGAGGCGGCGCCCGGCGACCGGCCGCTGATCGTCCTCAGCCGGCACGCCGGGCCCGGCGACGCGCTCATCCTCGTCCACCACCTGCTGACCGGCTACCGGCGGCGGCCCCGCGTCGTGATGAAGGCGCAGCTCCAGCTCGACCCCTGCATCGACATCGCCGCGAACCGGCTGCCGAACGCGTTCGTCACGCCCGGCGGCGGCGCGGCCGACGACATCGGCCGGCTCGCCGCCGGCCTCGGCCCCCGCGACGCGCTGCTGATCTTCCCGGAGGGCGGCAACTTCTCCCCGGAGCGCCGCCGCCGCGCCATCCGGCGGCTGACGCGGCTGCGGCGCGACGCCGAGGCGGCCCGCGCCGCCGCGATGCGCAACCTGATGCCGCCGCGCCCCGGCGGCGTGCTCGCCGCGCTCGACGCCGCGCCGTCCGCCGACGTGGTGTTCGTCGCGCACTGCGGCCTCGACCACATGGCCACGGCCGGGGACATCTGGCGGCGGATCCCGCTCACGAGCCCCGTCCAGGCCCAGTGGTGGCGGATCCCCGCCGAGGACGTCCCGGACGGGCGGGACGCCCGCGTCGACTGGCTCTACCGGCAGTGGGAGCGCGCCGACGCCTGGATCAGTGCGAACCGGGCGCCGGTGTCCGGGTGACATCATGGACGCATGGGCGACGAGGGGTCCGTGCGGGTCGACCTGTGGATCTGGTCCGTGCGGCTGCTGAAGACCCGTTCGATGGCGACGACCGCGTGCCGGGCGGGCCATGTCCGCGTGAACGACGAGCGCGCCAAGCCGTCCACCGCGGTGAAGCCGGGCGACACGGTGCGGCTCCGCCATGACGGGCGCGAACGCGTCGTCGTCGTGCAGAAGATCGTCCGCAAGCGGGTCGGCGCGCCCGCCGCGCAGGAATGCCTGATCGACAAGAGCCCGCCCCCGCCGCCGCGCGAGGCGCTCATCCCGGTCGGCCGCCGCGAGCGCGGCGCGGGCCGCCCCACCAAGCGCGAGCGCCGCGAGCTGGAACGCATCCTCGACCGCTACCGCATCCTGAACGATCCGCCGAAGGACGACTGATCACACGCCCCGCGACCGCGCACGGCCGAGGACGGCGCCGTCCGCGGCCAGTGCCTCGGCGGTGACGTCCGGGGAGCGGGCGAGGATCACCGCCGTCTCGAAGCCCGTGCGCCGCACGGTCTTCGCGACCACCGGGCGGCGCGCGGAGCCGGTGATGAAACGCCACCGGGCGACGCCGGTCGCGCCGTTCCAGCTCACCTGGACCCGCATCCGGTCGCCCGGCAGCGGCGTCACCGCCACCTCGGGCGGCGCGGCGGGCCGCCCGGACCAGGCGGCGCGGTAGGCGCGGTAGGAGCCGTTGCCGATCCCCGTGATCTCCAGGACGGCCCTCCCGTCCGCGGCGAACTCCGTCATCGCCGGCGTCGAACCCCATCCGACGAGCACGTTCCCGCCCGGCAGCACCTGCATGTTGCCCATGTACTGCCCGTAGGTCCGGCCGTCGGCGAACTCGCGGACGAGGTCCGCGGTGCGGCGCTCCTCGTCGACCCGCAGGACGAGCCCCCGGGACGGCCCGTCGCCCGCCTCGGCGATGTGGTTGTCGAACAGCGTGATCGTCCCGTCCGGCCGCCTGCGGGCGTCGTGCTGCCAGGCGAACGCGGCGCCGCCGCCGAGCGCGAAGTCGCCGCGTCGGCCGCCGAGCCGCCAGCGGATCGCGCCCGTCCGCCGGTCGAGCGAGTAGAGGGCGCAGGTGTTGCGGGCGGACAGCAGCAGCCTGTCCCCGTCGTCCTGCACCGAGTTGACGTGGACGGGGTCGAACGCCTTGCCCTTCGTGCCGTCGGCGTCCTTCGTGAGGGCCGCGCGGGTCTCGGCGATGTCGATGTGGTCGAGGGCGCTCCAGTCGAGCAGCACCTTGCCCGTCCGCACGTCGATCTCCTGGACCCGGTTGTCGAGGACGTGGCCCGCGCGCGGGCCGCCGATCGGCCGCAGGTCCGCGGTGACCTGCGGGTAGGCGATGATCAGGGCCGTCCCGCGGTCGGTCAGCGTGAACTCGTGGAAGTCGCCGCGCACCCCGTTCCCGGTCCGGACCTCGGCGACGCGCCGGTAGTCGCGGCCGAGGAGCACGCCGGTGCCCGCCCCGTGCCCGCCCGCCCTGCGCTCGCCCTCCCAGTAGGTGAGGACGGGCTCGCCCTCGAACGTCTGCACCCGCAGGTCGGTGATCAGCTGCTCCGACGGGTGGATCCAGACCGGCTCGCCGGTGTCGTCGACGACGAGCGCGTCGGCGGAGCCCGTCCCGCGGAACGGGGCGAGGAACAGCAGGCCGTCCTCCGTCGGGCCGAGCCGCCGCGCCTTCAGGGCAGGCGGCCGCACGCCCGGCATGGTGGCGTAGCCGCCGGGTGCCTCCGGTTCGGCGGGGGACGGGGGGACGGACCGGGCTCCGCTGAGGAGGGCCGCCCCTCCGGCCAGCCCGGAGACCAGGAATGCACGACGTGACACGCTCATGCGGCCCTGTTTACCCGCAAATCATGAGAACCGCGTAAGAGTCACCGCCGCCCGTCGGCGAAGCGGCGCTCGGACTCCAGCGCCGACGCGACGTCCTTCGGGTAGCCGTGCCGGGCCCGGACCAGCAGCAGCCCGTTGAGCAGCAGCGGCAGCAGCGCCAGCAGGAACGCCCGGTCCAGGCCGGTCGCGGACTCCCGGCCGCCGTCCAGCGCGCCCGACAGCCAGCCGAACAGGACGGGCGCCACCGCCTCCGCGCCCATGCGCACGATCGTCCGGATGGCCTCCGCGCGCCCCCACAGCCGGAAGTGGACGACGTCCAGCCGCACCGCGTCCAGCGGCGGGTTCGCGGCGGCGAGCGCTGCCGCGGCGAGCGTGAACAGCGGCAGCGCGATGACCGCCTCGCCCGTCAGCAGGCCGGGGACGAACAGCAGCGCGGACACCGCGAACGCGGCCCCCGGCACGCCGACCCGCGCGGTGACCACGCCCTTCGCCACCAGCCGGTCGGCGAGCCGCCCGCCGGCGAGCACCCCCGCGAGCGCGGCCAGCCCGATGACCGGGATGAACGCCGACAGCTCGGCGCGGCTGATCGAGTAGCGCTCCATGACGAACACCATCGCGAAGGTGCGCAGGCCCGCGAAGAAGAAGTAGCCGATCGCCGACGCCACGATGATGATCACGTTGGTGCGGATGCGGAGCACGTACCGGGCGGCCTCCAGCAGCGGCATCCGCTCCGGATCGGTGTCCAGGACGTTCCGCGGATCCGCCTCCACGCCCGACCTGTCCACCTGCCGCTGCGCGAGCTCCTCCCCCCGCCCGGCGGCGGCCTGCGCGCCCCGCGCCGGCTCCGGCAGCATCCGCCACAGCAGCACGGCCAGCACGAACCCGAGCACCGCCACGAACCAGAACGCGAACCGCCAGCTCAGGAACGCGGCGATGTTGCCGCCCGCGATCAGCCCGAACCCGACCCCGACCAGCTCGCCGGCCAGGATCCGCCCCCACGTCGCGGCGCGCTCCTCGGGCGGGAACAGGTCGCCGATCAGCGACGCGACCGTGGGCCCCGCCGTCGCCGTCACCGCCCCCAGCGCCACCCGCGACACCAGCAGCCACTCGTACGAGCCGGCCATCCCCCCGACGATCATGGCGAGGCTCCACAGCACGATGCTGCCCGCCAGCAGCGGCACCCGCGCCACCCGGTCCGTCAGATGCCCCACCGGCACCGTCGCCACCGCGCCGATCGCCGCCGGCGCCGCGGTGAGCACCCCGACCTGCGTGTTCCCGATGTCCAGCGAGTGGCGCAGCTCCTGGACGATCGCCCCGACGACCCCCGTGTCGGCGGTGTTGAGGGCGAGCACGCACGCCAGCAGCAGCACGATGCGGGGACGCCGCCTCCCGCCGAACCGGTCCGTGAGGGCACTGGTCACCCGTGTCCACGGCCGTGGGGTGGATGTCACCAACCACTAGTGCCCGTACGCCGACCAGGTATGTCGTGCCTTACTTGTACTGGAACAACTCCACGGGGTTGCCGGACGGGTCGTCCACCAGCACCTGCCTGCCGCCGACCCCGTCGACGATCGTGTTCCGGAACACGGCCCCGGCCTCGGTGAGCCGCGCGACCTCGGCCTCGATGTCGTCCACCGTCAGCGAGATGCGGTTCCACCCGCCGGGCTCGGGCACCCGCCCGTCCGGCATGGCCTGCCCGCCCCCGCCCCGCCCGGACGGCGCCGACAGGGCTATGTGCCGATCCGACTGCCCGGGAGGGTGGGCGCCTCAGCGGCGAGGGCACGGTGCCGTAGTCCGGATGCCTGTGCCACGGGATCGCGGACGGAAAGGTCGCCGTATCCCCACAAAGTCGTCATGGGCGGGTATTGCAGGCGGTCCGGCTGAGTGATTCGGTGAGGGGGCGGTACACGGCCGTCATGGGCCGCGACGCGGGCGCCGGTCCGGCGGTGCCCGGGGGCCGGCTGATCGAGTGGCGGTGGTGACCGTGTTGCGTGGCCGGCGCGGCGAGTGCGCCGAGATGGACGAGCTGCTGGAGGCCGTCCGGAGCGGGGAGAGCCGGGCCCTGGCGCTCCGCGGCGAGGCGGGCGTGGGGAAGACGGCGCTGCTGGAGTACCTGGTCGACCGGGCGCCGGGGTTCCGGGTCGTCCGCATCACCGGGGTGCAGTCGGAGATGGAGCTGGCCTTCGCGGGCCTCCACCAGCTGTGCGCGCCGATGTCGGACCGGTTCCAGCGCCTCCCCGACCCGCAGTGCGAGGCGCTGCGCGCCGCGCTGGGGCTGAGCGCCGGGCGCGCCCCCGACCGGTTCCTCGTCGGTCTCGCCGTCCTCGGGCTGCTCGCCGACGCCGCCCGCGAGCAGCCGCTGGCCTGCGTGGTGGACGACGCGCACTGGCTCGACCGCGCCTCGGTGCAGGCGCTGGCGTTCGCCGCCCGCCGGCTGGAGGCCGAGTCGGTCGCGATCGTCTTCGCGGTCCGGGAGCCGGACGAGCCGGACGAGCTGACCGGGCTGCCGGAGCTGGCGGTCGCCGGCCTGGACGACGACGAGGCGCGGGCGCTGCTGCGCTCCGTCGTCCCCGGCCCGTGGGACGAGCGGGTCCTCGAACGGGTCGTCGCGGAGGCGCGCGGCAACCCCCTCGCGCTGCTGGAGCTGCCGAAGGAGGCGACGCGCGCCGAGCTCGCGGGCGGGTTCGGGGTGCCGGGCGCGGGCGCCCTCGCGGGCCGCATCCAGGAGATCTACGAGCGGCGCGTCGCGGGGCTGCCGCCGGCCGCGCGGCGGCTGCTGCTGGCCGCGGCCGCGGAACCGGGCGGCGAGCCGGTGCTGCTGTGGCGGGCGGCCGACCGGCTCGGGATCGGCATCCAGGCCGCGACCCCCGCGATCGCCGCCGGGCTGGTCGAGATCGGCGACCGGGTGCGGTTCCGCCACCCGCTGGTCCGCTCCGCCGTGTACTGGGCCGCGTCACCGGAGGACCGCCGCGGCGTCCACCGCGTCCTGGCGGAGGTGACCGATGAGCGCGCCGACCCCGACCGCCGCGCCTGGCACGCGGCGCAGGGCGCGCCGGCCCCGGACGAGGACGTCGCGGCCGAACTCGAACGCTCGGCCGGGCGGGCGCGGGCGCGCGGCGGGCTCGCCGCGGCGGCGGCGTTCCTGACGCGGGCGGTGGAGCTGACGCCCGATCCCGTCCGGCGGCAGGAGCGAGCCCTGTCCGCCGCGTGGGCGGCGCACCAGGCGGGCACGCCCGACGCCGCCCTGCGGCTGCTGTCGGTCGCCGAGGTCAGGCCGCTCGACCGGCGGCTGCGCGGCGAGGTCGACCTGCTGCGCGCCGAGATCGCCTTCGCCGTCGACCGGGGCCGCGACGCGCCCCGCCTGCTGCTCAGGGCGGCCGGCCGGCTCGAACCGCACGACGTGCCGACGGCCCGGGACACCTACCTCGAAGCGATCAGCGCGGCGCTGTTCGCGGGCCCGCTGGCCGACGGCGTGGGTCAGGCGGAGACGGCCGCGGCCGCCCGGTCCGCGCCGCCGCCTCCGGGCGCCCCGCGGCCGGCCGACCTCCTCCTCGACGGCATGGCGCTGCGGATCAGCGAGGGCCTCGCCGCGGGGATGCCGATGCTGGAGCCCGCGCTGCGCGTCTTCCGCCGCCCGGACCTGCCGGAGGAGGACGGCCTGCGCTGGCTCTGGCTGGCCGGCGTGACCGCCTCGACGCTGTGGGACCACGAGACCTGGTCGGTGCTCGCGGCCAGGCACGTCCGGCTGGCCCGGGAGTCCGGCCAGACCGCCGCGCTGCCCTTCGCCCTCACCCAGCACGTCGCCGTGGCCGTGTTCGCCGGCGAGCTGGCCGCCGCCGCCTCGCTGGTCGAGGAGGTCGCGACGGTGTCGGAGGCGATCGGGATCCCCGTCCCGCCCTACGGCGGCCTGCTCGTCGCCGCGTGGCAGGGCCGCGGCGCCGAGTTCGCCGGGCTGATGAAGACCGTCGCGGCGGAGGCGCGGCGCCGGGGCGAGGGCAACGCGCTCACCGTCGGCGCGTGGGCGAAGGCCGTGCTGTGCAACGGCCTCGGCCGCTACCGGGACGCGCTCGCCGCCGTCCCGGAGGCCGGTGAGGACCGCCCGGCGGCCATCGGCACCGGGCCGTGGGCGCTGGTCGAGTACGTCGAGGCGGCGACGCGCGCCGGGAGGCCCGGGGACGCCGCCGTCGCCCTCCGGCACCTCGGCGAGGCGACCGTCCCGGCCGGTACGGACTGGGCGCTGGGCGTCCACGCCCGGTGCCGGGCGCTCATGAGCGACGGCGCCGCCGCCGAGGATCACTACCGGGAGGCGATCGACCGGCTCGGGCGCGCCGGCGTCCCCGGTGAACTCGGCCGGGCCCACCTGCTGTACGGGGAGTGGCTGCGGCGGCGGCGCCGCCAGCGGTCCGCCCGCGAGCAGTTGCGCGCCGCCTACGAGTCGTTCACCGCGATGGGCATGGAGGCCTTCGCTGGACGGGCCGCGACCGAACTGCGGGCCACCGGTGAGCACGTCCGCAAACGTGCCGTCGAGACCGCCGGTGAGCTGACCCCGCAGGAAGCCCAGATCGTCCGGCTCGTCCGGGAAGGGCTGACCAACCCCGAGATCGGGGCACGGCTCTTCATCAGCCCGCGCACCGTCGAATGGCACCTGCGCAAGACGTTCGGCAAGCTCGGGATCACCTCGCGGAGGCAACTCCAGCGCACCTCCGCCACGGGCCGGGCCTGATCCCAGGCCCCGTCCGCTAGGGACAAGGCCCGTGCCCCACCCTGGTCCCCAGGGGCTTTCGCCCGACGACAGTTGTCGGCATGAGCAACCACATTCTGGAACCGGCTGCGAGGGACTTCGCCGACGTGACGTCCAAGCCGCCGTTCATCTACGAGCTGCCCGTGGACGAGGCCCGCAAGGTCCTGGACGACCTGCAGGCCGCACCGGTGCCGCTGCCCGAGGTGGACGAAAAGTGGATCACCGTGCCGGCGGACGTGGGGGACGTCCGGGTGCGCGTCGTCAAACCCACCGGGACGTCCGGCCCGCTGCCGGTGGTGCTGTACGTGCACGGCGGCGGCTGGGTGCTGGGCAACGCGGGCACCCACGACCGGCTCGTCCGCGAACTGGCGGCCGGGGCGAACGCGGCGGTCGTGTTCGTGGAGTACGACCGTTCGCCCGAGGCCCGCTACCCGGTCGCGATCGAGCAGGCGTACGCCGCCGCGCAGTGGATCACCCGGTCCGGGGCGGACGAGGGCCTGGACGCGTCCCGGCTGGCCGTCGCGGGCGACTCGGTCGGCGGCGACATGACCGCCGCGCTGGCGATCATGGCCAAGCGGCGCGGCGACGTCCGGTTCGTCCACCAGTCGATGTACTACCCGGTGACCGATGCCGGGCGGGACACCGGCAGCTACCGCGAGTTCGCCGGCGGCCCGTACCTGACCGCCAATGCGATGGCGTGGTTCTGGGACGCCTACGCCCCGGACCCCGTCCAGCGGACCGAGGTCACCGCCTCACCGCTGCGCGCCACACTGGACGACCTGCGCGGACTCCCGCCCGCCTTCATCATCGTGGACGAGAACGACGTGCTGCGCGACGAGGGCGAGGCGTACGCCCGCCGGCTCACCGAGGCCGGCGTCCCGACCACCAGCGTCCGCTACAACGGCATCCTGCACGACTTCATGATGCTCAACACCGTCCGCGACACCCATGCCGCGCGGGCCGCCACCGCCCAGGCCATCGATGTCCTCAAGACCGCCCTCGGAAAGGCGAACCCATGAGCACCGACCGTCCCACCATCGTCCTCGTGCACGGCGCCTTCGCGGAGTCGGCGAGCTGGAACGGCGTCATCGAGCGCCTGAACGATCGCGGATACGACGCCGTCGCGGCCGGCAACCCGCTGCGCAGCGTCCCCGGCGACGGCACCTACGTCCGCGACGTGGTCGCGGGCCTGAACCGTCCGGTCGTCCTGGCCGCGCACTCCTACGGGGGCATGGTCATCACCGAGGCGGCCGCCGGGCTCCCGGCCGTCCAGGCCCTCGTCTACGTCGCGGGCTTCGCACCCGACACGGACGAGACCGCGTTCATGCTGTCGGAGAAGTTCGAGGGCAGCACGCTCGGTGCGGCACTGGACGGCTACCCGCTCACCGATGGCGGCAACGAACTCCGGATCGCTTCGGACAAGTTCCACGCCCAGTTCTGTGCCGACCTGGACGCGGACGAGGCCGCCCTGATGGCCGCCACCCAGCGCCCGGTGACGGAACGCGCGCTGACCGGAGGACTCTCCGTGGACGAGCCGGCGTGGCGCACCATCCCGTCCTGGTTCGTGTTCGGCTCCGAGGACCGCAACATCCCGGCCGCCCTGATGCACTTCATGGCCGACCGCGCCTCGTCCCGCGGCACCCAGGAGATCCCCGGCGCCTCCCACGCCCTGGCCGTCTCCGAACCGGACGCGGTGACCACCGCGATCCTCGAAGCGTGCGCCTGAAACCCGTATCCGGCCCGGCCTCACCGGCCACGGCAGAGGTCAGAAACGGCGGGCCTCGTCGAACCACCGGCCGGCCTGCCGGACGGGAACGTGGGCCCGTTCGGCCAGGCCACGGTATGCATCCCAGGCCTGCTCGCGATAATCCGTCTCGATCATGCCGTACTCGGACTGGATCGCGTTCAGGTCGGCGACGAAGCGATGCAGGGCCCGTTCGGCGGCGTCCCGATCTTCGGATGGCCCGATCGCTCGCCGTGCGCGGTCGAAGGCTTCGCATGCCGCCGTAGCGAATGCTTCGGAGTCCTTCACCCAGTCCCGGAACGGGTTGTCCATGTGGGCCGACAGCCACGCCTCCGACTTGGCGCCGATGATCGTCACGTCGACTCCGCGGCCCCCGAACCGCGCCTCGACGGCGGCGGCGATCGTCCGGCTGGTTCCCTGGAGTTCGATGTGCCGCAGCGACGGCTGGTCCGGCAGCTCCTCCGGGTCGAGGCCGTAGGCGTCATCGAGCTGCAGCGAGCGGAGGCGCTCGAATGTGCGCAGTACGTCGAGGTCGGTGGCGACACCGGGTGGATCACCGAACGTGATCGTCAGCTCTTCCAGGCCGGTCAGCTCTGCCAGGGTCTTGGCGGAGACGGCCCCTCCGACCCAGAGCCACAGTTTGGACACGCCTCGCAGACCGTCCGGTATGACAACGTCCGGCCCGTACGGAAAGAACCGCAGGTCGAGCCCGCGGCCCGAATCGGGCGCGTCGACGCGCAGCGTCGCCGGCGGTCTCTGCAGGAGCAGCGAGGTCACCGACTCTGGAAGGCGGATGCTGCGCAGTCGATCGCCGTCCAGCCGGACCGTCCCGACGTGGGTCGCGGTGAGGTCGATGTCACCGGAGGCATCGCTCCAGTACAGGAATCGGATATCAGGACGCGCGGCGAGCACGTCGATGATGCCGCGCTCGGGGCCGGACCACTGAACGGTGAGACATTCCGGAAGCTTGTCCAACTGAGACCAGTCGATCGGCCCCTCGGAGGGGGTGAGCCCGCCGTCGCATGGAGTGAGGTCGAGCACGCGAGTCGACTTCACGATTCGCCTTGGCCCGGCTCCGAAATCGACTTCGACCTCTTGCACGCACCTGACTGTATAGCCGTGCCCGGTCAGCCGGTCACCGACCGACCCGTCACTGCCCTCGGGCGTCCAGCTGGTCGAGGCGGCCGGTCTCCAGGTGCGAGATGTCGCCGCCGGAGTCGAGGGCGGCGTCCAGCAGCAGGGCGAGCGACGCGCCGTACACCGGGACGTCGGCCGGGTCGTCCACCAGCCGGAGCTTCGAGGACGACGGGTCCGCCTCGACGCGGCAGGCGATCCAGTGGGTCGTGCCCGTGGCCTCGTCCACGGCGGCGGCGATGCTCCTGCCGTCGGCGAGATCGATGACCGTCGCGAACGAGCGGCGGTCCTCCCCGCGCCAGACGTACCGGTGGCCGTCCGCGGGACGCAGCCGCCACGCGCCGCCGAACAGCGTCGCCCGCCCGATGCGCCGGTAGAGCGCCACGAGGTCGGCCGGCATGCGGAACGACCGCCAGTCCTCGGCCGGGGCGGCGTCGTGCTCGCGCACGATCCGGTCGGCGACGGCGTCGATCTCGACCGCCGCCGGGGCCAGGTACCAGCCGGCGGCCGGCCGCAGCGCGCCGCCGCCGTCCTGCGCCACGCCCACCAGGCCCGCGTGCAGGGCCACGGCCCGGTTCTCGCCGCCGGCCCGGTCGTTGACATTGACGACCACCCGCGACAGGGCGGCCGGCACGGCGTCGCTGCGGATGCCCGGACCGTGGTAGAAGCCGCGCTCGGTCATCGCGTCCCGCGGCTCGTCGATCGGCAGCTCCAGCAGCGGGTTCGGCATGCCGACCTCGCCGTCGGACTCCAGGTACGGGTAGAACCGCGCCGCCCACCCGGTGATCACCTCACCGCCGTAGGCGTCGATCGGGCTGTAGATGCGCCGCCAGAACTCGACGTCGACATCGCCCTGCGCGGCCCGGACGAACTGGTCGGCGATGGGCGCCAGCGACCGGCACCACGCCTCCAGCCCGAACGCGGCGACCGCGTCCACCCGCTCCCGGATCTTCCGCCAGTCCTCGACCGTGCCGGTCAGCGTGATGGACGGGATGCCGCAGACGAACGTCACCCACAGTGCGAAGTACGGCGAGTAGACGTCCAGAAGCGCGACCCGCCCGGCCATCCGCTCGACCTGGGTACTGGTGGAGAAGTCGCACTCGAACGGCGCAGCAGGGCCGATCTCGTCCAGGAGCAGTTTCTCGAACTCCTCCGCGAGGACCTGCCAGGAATCGGCGTCCGCGGGCATGGCCCCGTCGACGACGACGGAAAGCCGTTTCTTCCCGGCGTGGCCGACCAGCCGCGGCCGCAGTTCCTCGGAGTTCAACCGCACGTGCTGGGCCAGCCCCTGCATGATGGTCAGCCAAACCGCATCGGGCGACAGAACCAGGGGCCGGTGCCCGGCGAACGCCCGCCCCACGGCGCTGAGGAGCGGCTGCACCCCGTCGTTCTCCAGTACGGGCATTGCCGGATCTCCGCCGAACACCAGCGCGTCCGGGAACAAATCCCCGACCGCCAGCACAGGCAATTTCTCCTCGGCCGGAGTTACGTCGTCAACCCGGAAACTGACCATCCTCGAACCCTAACCGGAGCCTGCGTTGGATTTGCGGGCGAGGACGAGCCGGTAGCGCGGGCTGCCGTCCTCACGTCGGCCGAGGGCTGCCAGAGGGCGCGTCGTCACGGTGAATCCGGCCGCCGCCAGGTCGTCGCGCACCGCGCTCAGCGGGCAGGTGCGGTAGTACATGACGAACGGCGGGCGCCACACGGCGTTCCGGATGCGCATGGTCACGTCGAATCCGAGCAGGGCCCAGTACCAGAACGAGCCGATGGGCGGGGGCGCGCCGATCGGGAACGCGAAGACGCCGCCGGGCCGCAGCGCGCGGTGCACGCCGGAGAAGAGCGCGGGCCGTTCGGAGGGCAGCAGGTGCCCGAGCGCGCCGAACGTGACCGCGAGGTCGAAAGCCCCGGCGAAAGGAAGGGCCCGGACGTCCGCCCGCACCAATTCGGCCTCCGGGTGCGCGGTGCGCGCCCGGGCCAGCATGCCGGCGCTGAAGTCGACGCCGGTGATCCGTCCCCGGCAGGCGGAGGCGAGCACCTGCGTGCCGGCGCCGGTGCCGCAGCACACGTCCAGCCCGTCACCGAACGGCCCGAGCGGACGCAACGCCTCGGCGGTCGCGTCGAGAACGCCGTCGGGCGTGCGGAACGGCGTGTGGTCGAACTTCGGCGCGAGCAGGTCGTAGCCGTGCTCGACCGATGACAACGCCTGGATCGCCAGTTCGCGCAGGGAAGGACCTTGAGCCGAGAACACCGGCCAAGGCTACTTCCCGCCGTCACCCGCCGCCGGGGGTTGTGCGGACGCCGGTCGCGCGGCTCCGGAGGAGGTCCGCCACGTCCGTCAGGCCCGTCTGGATGCGGCCGTAGACACGCGGGTTGAGCAGCATCGTCCCGTCGAAGTCGCCTGCGGACGCGAAGACCGCGACCGGGACGGTCAGGGCCTGGAAGAAGCCGAAGAGCGGGCGCATGGCGTGCTCCAGGACGAGCGCGTGGTGGTCGCCGCCGCCCGTCGCGGCGAGCAGGACGGGCTTGTTGGCGAGCGCGTACTGGTCGATGAGGTCGAAGAAGTGCTTGAACATGCCGGGGTAGGAGCCGCGGAACACCGGTGCCGCCGCGATCAGGAAATCGGCCTCCTCGGCGAGCCGGAGCGCGGCTTCGATCTCGGGCGGGACGCCGTCGCGCTCGGTCGCCCCGGTGAATCCCGGCCCGAGGCCGTACACGTCGATCCGGGACGTCTCGATCGGGAGCATCTTTTCCAGCGTGTCGAGGACGACGTCCACGAGCCCCATTGTCTTGGACGGGCGGCTCGGGCTGCCGTTGACGACGACGACCCGTAGCACCGCCCCGTCCATGTGCGCGTCCATGTGCGCGTCCCTTTCGATCGCCGCTGCCGTGGTCATGCCGCGCTCCTTTCGCGCGAAGCGATTTCGCGGCGCACGACCGGCGCCACTTCGGTGCCGAGCCGCTCGATCGCCTCCAGGTGCTCCTTCTGCGGCATCCCGCCGAAGCCCATCTGGATGATGGCGCGGGTCACGCCGTACAGCTCGTGGTAGGTGAGCAGCTTGTCGATGATCTCCTGCGGGCTCCCGACCAGCAGGCCGGCCCTCGGCGACGCCTGCGCGTCGAAGGCGGCCCGGGGAATGAGGAGCCCCTTGCCCCGCTGGTGGTTGTTCTCCGCCATGCCCTTCGCGAAGTAGGGGTACATGACGTCCCTCGCCTGCCGGCTGGTGCGCCCGACGTACCCGTGCACGTTGATGCTGATCGGGAGCGCGTGCGGGTCGTGCCCCGCCTCCGCGGCCGACTGCCGGTAGAGGTCGACGGTCTGCTCGTGGAAGGTCAGCGGCCCCAGCAGCAGCGCGAGCGCCATGGGCAGGCCGAGCCGTCCGGTGCTGATCGCGGACGCCGGCGACCCGCCGACGCCCACCCAGATCGGGATGGTCTCGCCGTCGGCGCGGGGCGCGATGTCGGCGTCGACCAGGGCGGGGCGGAACCGCCCCTGCCAGGTGAGCGGGTTCTGCTCGCGGATCTTGAGCAGGAGGTCGAGCTTCTCGCGGAAGAGGTCCCCGTAGTCGCGGAGGTCGTAGCCGAAGAGCGGGAAGGACTCGGTGTAGGAGCCGCGCCCCGCGATGATCTCGGCGCGCCCGGCCGACAGCAGGTCGATCGTCGCGAACTGCTCCCAGACGCGGACCGGGTCCTCCGAGCCGAGCACGGTGACCGAGCTCGTCAGCCGGATGTTCTCCGTCCGCTCCGCCGCGGCCGCCAGCAGGATGGACGGGGCGGACCCGACGAAGTCGCCGCGGTGGTGCTCGCCGACGCCGAACACGTCCAGCCCGGCCTGGTCGGCGACCTCCGCCTGCTCGATGGTCTCGCGGGCGCGCTGCCGCGGGGACGGCACGGCGCCGGTGACGGGGTCCTCCGTGATCTCGCCGAACGTCATGATGCCGATCTCGAATGCCATGTCCGGTCCTCTCTGTCGCCGGCCCGCCGCCGGCCTCGGCGGTGCGGCCGGTCCGGAGCGGTCGTGCCCCGGCGTCTCCGCAACAACTTGTCTGCGCAGGCAAATATTTCCGGTTGGTCGGGGCGATGGCATCCGGATACGGTGCGGCCTATGGCGACCGAGGGTCTGCGAGACCTTGAGCAGGAGGCCTGGCGGGGGTTCCTGCTGACTCACGACCGGCTCTGGCGCGCGCTGGAGGCGGGCCTCGCGACGTTGAACGTGAGCATGGCCGAGTACAGCGTCCTGTCCCTGCTCTACGAGGCGGGGCCGGGCGGCATGCGCATGACGGAGCTCGCCCAGCGCCGCCTGATGTCCAGCGGCGGGTTCACGCGCCTCGCCGACCGCCTGCAGAGCCGGGGGCTGATCGAACGGCACCGGTCGGCCGTCGACGGCCGCGGTTTCGAGGCGACCCTGACGAGCGAGGGACGGGCGCTGACGCGCCGGGCACGGCGCCGGCATCACGAAGATCTGCGCGAACTGTTCTTCGGCCGCCTGACCGACGACCACCTCCGCGCCCTCGCCGAGATCTGGGCCCTCCTCGACCCCGAGCACGACGAAGCGGCGCAGAAGTGATGCCGTGCGGGGAAGGCGGGGCCTACTCGCCTCCGGCCGGCCGCCGGATCATGCGAGCGAGTCGATCGCGGCGACGTCCTCCTTGGTGAGGGCGATGCCGTCCAGGTCGAAGTTGGCGGCGATGTGCTCGCGGCGCGAAGACCTGGGCAGGATCACGATGCCGTGCTCCAGATGCCAGCGGAGGACGACCTGGGCGGGCGTGGCCCCGTACCGCTGAGCGATCTCGGTGATGACCGGATCGCGCAGATCGGTGTTCTTCAGCCCGCTGTAGCCCTCGACGACGATCCCGCGGCGGCGGTGCTCGTCCAGCAAGGCCGGGTCGTGCTGGGCCGGGCTCCACGGGATCTGGTTGACGGACGGCTGCCGCCCGGTGGCGTCGGTCAGCATGTCGATCTGTGCCGGGCTGTAGTTGCTGACCCCGACATTGCGGGCCAGACCGGCATCCTTGGCGGCCAGCAACTCCTGCCATGTCGAGATGAACTCGTCCCGGCCGGTCGGCCAGTGGATCAGCCAGAGGTCCACGTAGTCGGTGTCCAGCAGCCGGAGGCTCGACTCCAGGGTGCGGCGGGCGTGGCGCGCGTCCTGCGGGCGCAGCTTGGTGGTGATGAAGACCTGCTCCCGGTCGAGGCCGCTGTCCTTCACCGCCCGGCCGACGTCCGCCTCGTTCTTGTACAGCGTCGCCGTGTCGACATGCCGGTAACCGATCTCCAGCGCCGCACGCACCGACTCGTACGCCGCCTTGGGCCGCAGCTGCCACGTCCCGAAGCCGATCAACGGCAGTGCGGTGCCCCCGGCGAGATCCACAGTCTGAGTCATGCCTGGCATTCTGCCCCGGCGCCGGTGCCCGTACCGGGACGTCGCGTCCCGGCTCAGCACCGCCGGTGACGGCGGTCACGCCGGCGGATGGGCCTTGAGCCATTCCGCCGCACGGCGTTTCGACGCGCGCGAGAGCCACGCGTCCTGGACGACTTCCGCCAGTTCGCCGCGGCTGAGCTCGCCGACGCGGCTTCCCCGCAGCAGCACGGACCGGTGGCCGTTGAAATGCGGGGTGGTGAAGAACGGCGACGACTGGTCCTGCACGAGGGCCTGCTTGTCCTCTTCGGACGGAACCCAGAAAACGATCACGTCCTGGTACCGTTCGCCGCTCACGGGATCGACGGCGTCCGGCCGCGGGTTCCGGAAGAAGACGAACGACTTCCCGCCGACCTGGTAGACGGGCTTGTCCTCGGTGCCGGGGTAGATGGTGACATGCGGCATGGCGAGCGCGAGTTCGTGCACGTCCTCGACCCGGGCGGGACGGTCCGCGTCGTCCGTCATGGTGTCAGCGTAGGCGCTGCGGGACCCGCCCTCCATGGGGTGTGAGCCGGTAATGCTGCGCGGATACCCGAGGCTGGGCACCGGTGGGTGGCGGCATGCCGAAACCGGGCATCTCCATGAGGCGGGCGTACCAGCGGGAGGAACGATGCTGTTCAGGCGGGAGGTCCTTGAGGGGATCGCGGGCGGGCGGATCGACCGGGTGTTCCGGGTGTGGGCACAACCCCGGGTGCGCGCGGGCAGCACCCAGCGCACCTGGGCGGGGATCGTCGTGATCGACTCGGTCACGCCCGTCACCCCCGAGGAGATCACCGAGGAGGACGCGCTGCGCTCGGGGTTCCAGGACCGCGAGGCGCTGCTCACCGCCCTGTCCAAGAGCCGCAAGGAGGGCGGCTACCACCGCGTCATGCTCCACCTGGGCGGCCCCGACCCCCGCTCGGAACTGGCCGCGGACGCCGACCTGACCGACCGGGAACTGGCCGGCCTCAAGGCCGAGCTGGACGCCGTCGACGCCCGCAGCCGCCGCGCCCCCTGGACCCGCGAGGTCCTCCGGCTCATCGAGGAACACCCCGGCCTGCGCGCCATGGACCTGGCCGAACGCCTTGACCGGGACAAGCTCCCGTTCAAGTCCGACGTCCGCCGCCTTAAGGCCCTGGGCCTCACCGAAAGCCTGGAGACCGGCTACCGCCTGTCGCCGCGCGGGAAGGCCCTGATGGCCTACCTGCGGTCGTCGGGGGAGTGATTTCATCAGGCTGTTCCGTGATGGTTGTCCACTTGCCGGTGTCAGTCGACCCGCCTAGCGTCCGGCGAGCCCGGCCACGACGGGTGCGAGCGTTTCGGCGGCGCCGGCGCCGAAGACGAAGTAGGAGATCCCGAGTTCGTCCCGTCGGCGCTGGACCTCCTCGGCGGCCGCCGCGGGGTCGTCCGGCAGCACTGCCAGCGAGTCCACCGCGCGAAGCGCCGCAGGGTCGGTGTCGGGCGACGCCATGAACGGCGCGACGGCGTCGCCGACCACCGCCACGTGCTGCGCCAGTTCGACGTCCCGGGCGGCGAGGGCGCGGAAGCCGCGCACCACGCGGGTGATCGCGGCCCGATCGTCTCCCGGCATCAGCGCGAACGCGACCGTGTCCGCGACTTCGGCGGCCAGAGCCTGGGCCTTCGGCCCGCGCACGGCCACCACGACCGGCGTGTGCACGTCGGGACCGTCGAGTTCCCGCAGCTCCGCCACGGTGTCGCGCACCTGGGTCAACCGCTCGGCCGGTGGTGGGACGGGCAGTCCCCGCTCGCGGAGTTCGTCCTCGATACCGGGCCTGCCGGTGCCGATGCCCAGCTCGAAGCGACCCTCGGTGAGCACCGACAGCGAGTGCGCCTCCCACGCGGTGCTCCACGCCGGACGCAGCGGTGAGGCGTACACCCAGGAGCCGACCCGCAGGTCGGTGAGGCTGGCCGCGACGGCCAGCGTAGGGGCCGGCGCCGGCTGCCATCGTGGAACGTCGGGCATCAGCAGCGTGGAGTAGCCGCTGTCGGCGATACGGTGCACCTGGTCTCGCCACGTCCGCAGGTCCGCTGTGATCGGGGCGACGACCCCGAATCGGAAGGGCCTGGTTCCGCTGGTCGCCGTCGAATCGGTCATCGTCCTGTCCAAGTCGGTAGTCGGGTCTGGTCGACGCATGGCGGTGCGCCGTGATCAGCAGCGCGGTCGGCGTCTCACTCCTGGTACGAACGCACCCCCGCCCCGATCCGACACCATCCACCATTCCGGAGCTCGCGTCCGCCCGCCTGAGGCATGTGGCGAGGTGACAGGGCGGCGTCGTCGAGTTCAGGGCTTACGGCGTAGGGCGGTCGGTCTGGCGACCCAGGTGCAGACGCATCAAGTCGAAAGAAACATCCGGACATGGTCGAGCGCCATGTCGAGCGCGATCTCCATGGGCGTGACGTCGTGGGCGGTCTGGGCCAGCAGGTAGCCCCCTTGCAGCGCCGCCATCAGCCCGACCGCGAGCTTCCGGGGGTCGGCTTCGGAGGCGAGTGTCCCGGCGTCCTGCATGCGACGCAGCCCGGTCTCGATGAGCTTTTCCCACTGGTCGAAAGTCTCCGCCAGCGTTGAGCGGGCGACTTCGTCCTGGTCGGAGACCTCCGCGGCGAGAGAACCGAGGATGCAGCCGTACGCGCCTTTCTGCAGCGAATTGCGCTGGACGAGTGCGTCCCTCCACCGGACCAGGCCATTGAACGACCTGAGGCGCTGCAGCGCCGCGTGCTCGCGCTCCATAATCTCTTGCGCGCGGAGCAGGACTACGGCGCGGACCAGTTCTTCCTTGTCGGCGAAATGGTTGTAGAGCTGAGATTTGCTCGTGCCGCTCGCGGCGCGGACCTCGTCCAGAGTGGTCGCGCTGACCCCTTTCATGTACATGAGCTCGGCTGCGGCGGCGACGATGCGCCGCCTTGTCGCCGCGCCGCGGCGGGTCAGCCTCCGCCCCTTTTCGGCACTCTCTGGCCCGGTCACGCAGGCAAGGCTACCGGCCTAGGTGCGGCTTCCTTCGGCGTTGACGATGCCCCTCGGTCATCCAGATCGGATCATTCGGCGGTGGGACGGTGCCCCGACCGCGATCGCCTCAGCCAAGGTGCCGTCGCGGGTCCAGTCGGTGAGGCCGACACCCACTGGACCGCCGACAGCCCCGAGTGTCATTGCCCAGCGCGCATCCCGGCCGTTCCCGCGGCCTCGTCCGTCATCACGATCGCCCTCACCAGGCGCCCGAACCTGGCCACAGAAGAACTGGTCGGTCAAGTCCACTTTGCTTGCCACGTACGCGAGCTTGATCTGAACGGACCTGAACTCGCCGCACGAATGCGGTCGATGGGCACACCGTGATGCCGTACGGCTCCGATGGCGGACGCGGCAGGCTGGCCTCCGGATATTGGCGCGGGCCGCCGAATAACTCCGGTTTACCTCAGCCTGTACCGCACCTTGATCCGGACTACAGAGTCCAACAACGTGTCTGGGTACCTTCGCTGGGAGCTCACCGATGCCGGAAGGAGTACCGAGATGAGCGACGTGACCACCACCAACCGGCGGGTCGACAGCTCCGCCAACGAGGATTTGGCCGAACTCGCCCGCCACGGCGCCGACACCTTCGGCTACAAGGCCCACTTGCGCATCGAGCGCCGGCTCGCCCAGCTCCTGCGTCTGCGGGTATCCCAGATCAACAACTGCACCTACTGCCTCAACCTTCACTACGAGGCGGCACGCGACGCCGGCGTCCCCCGACCGGTGATCGACACTCTGACCGCCTGGTGGGAGACGGACTTCCACGATGACGCGGCCCGCGCCGCCCTCGCCTACACCGAGGCGCTCACCCGCGTCGCGGACGCGACCGTCGCCGACGGTTTCGGTGCCCGGCACGACGCGCTCGCCGAGCACTTCTCGCCGGAGGAGATCCTCGAGATCATCGGGATCGTCATCAACATGAACGTCTGGACCCGGCTCAAGCTGGCCGAGGGCGCCACCCCCGGATTCACGTCGCGGCCGGAGTAGCGGACCCGCCCGTAGTGGCACGCGAGCGACCG
>NZ_JBIQHY010000225.1:0-3052 GCF_044508335.1 Actinomadura sp. | reverse complement strand
CGCGGCGGTGGCCGTCTCATGCCCCGGCCTCTAGCGGGCGGGGATTCCCGAGGGTGGCTGGAGTGCTACGGCAGGTGCCACTGCTGGTTGTTTCCGCCGTTGCACGTCCACAGGATGAGCTGGGTTCCGTTGGCGGTGTTGTGGTTGGGGTCGTCCAGGCATTTGCCGGAGGCCGGGTTGACGAGCTGCCCGCTGACCGCCTGCCACTGCTGGTTGGCGCCGTCGTTGCAGGGCCACCACTCGACGAGGGTTCCGTTGCTGTAGTCGGCGCCGGTGATGTCCAGGCAGCCGCCGTCGATGGTCAGGGTTCCGTTGCTGTTGACCGTCCAGTTCTGCGCGGCGGCGTAGCCGTTGCAGTCCCACATCTGCACCTTGTTGCCGGGTGTCGCCGCGGCGTTGTTGTTGTCCATGCACTTGGTGCTGTCGACTCCGGACGTGATCGGCCCGGTCCGCGAGCCTCCGGTGCCGGTGGCGTAGCCGGCGGCGACGATGTTGGCCTGGACGGCGTTCTCCGTGGCCTCCGACGGGTAGCCCGAGGTCATGACGCCCTCGTAGAAGGTGCCCGCCGAGCCGATGCTGTTGTCGCCCCCGGTGCCGAGGATGATGGCGCCCTCCTTGCGCATCGGGTTGTAGCCGGGGACGTTGGGCCGAGGCCCGTTGTAGTAGGTGGAGAGGCTTCCCGACTGGGCGTTTCCGGCCCGGATCGACCAGTGGTTCGGCTCACCCTTGATGATGGCGGTGAGGAACCGGTGGTTGACGGTCGGATCGTTGGAGTTGTATCCGGCGTTGACTCCCGAGAAGAGGCCGTTCTCCAGGTCGGCCATGACCCACGGGCCGGGGCCGGTGCCGTAGCCCCACACCTTGATGTTGCCGAAGTAGATGGCCTCCATCGTGCCGTTGCCGTTGTCGCGGCTGTTGGTCTCGGCGTTGCCGTAGTCGAAGCAGCAGCCACCGTTGTAGTGGGTGCCGTCGAAGATGGCGTACATGCCTTCCGGCTGGTCGCCGGTGGCGACCCCGTTGGTGTGGTTGTTCCGGTATCCGGTGCCGGGGGCCACGTACACGCCGTAGGCCTTGTTGCCGTGGATCGTGATCGGCGCCGCCTTCGCGTCCGCCAGGTTGTCGTATCCGCCCGGGGCCGGGCCGGAGAACCCGCCCGGGGGCGCCTGAGTGAGGTGGTTGCCGCGGCCGGACTGGTCGTAGATGACGGTGATGAGGCAGTTGGTGCCGGCGCAGAACGAGTCCTGCGCGGCGGCGTCGGCGTAGCCGCCCGCACTCAGCACGCCGATGTCGCGCGTGGCGTTGTCCGATGAGCGCCGCACCTGGTACAGGGGTCCGTTGTACGCGCCGTACAGTGCCCGGGTCGTGCTGTGCGCGGCCACGCAGGGCGTGCCGCCCGCGGCGTAGATGTCACAGGGCTGCGACGTCGCCGCCGAGGCCCCGGTGACGGCGAAGCCGGTCAGTTGACCCGCGACGAGGACGAGCGCGCCGACCGCGACGAGCAGCGCCTTTCTCCAGTGGATCATGGGGAGCGGGTACCTTTCTCGGTCGATCGGGAAGTGTTAGCGCTAACATTTCGCCGGACTCCAAGGCGGGATCGATCGCCGGTGGTTAGCCGGAGTAAATAACGCGATGGACCCACCGTCAAGAGCCGATTGGCGCCCGGTTCGGCGCGGAGGAAGCTTTCGCAGTTCAGCCGCCGTGCTCTCGGCTTCAGGTGAGCGGACGGCTGGGATCTTCTGCGGTGTGTCCGCGCCCGGACCGCCATGAAAGGCGATGAATCCGGGCTTTCTCGTGGTCCGGACGGGCCGTTAGCGTTCGTCCGGCGCTCCCACGCGACCCGAGGAGGTACGCATGCGGGTGAGAGCCCTCATCGCACTCGCCGCCGTCGTGACCGGGTTGTCCGTCGCGACCCCCGCGCACGCGGCGCAGGTGACGACCTGCAATGGCGACGACACCGTCACGCTGCAGGGCGGTGAGTACATCTACCAGCAGAACGAGTGGAATTCCAGTGCGACGCAGTGCGCCGACGTCGACACGTCGAGCGGTGCCTGGACCATCACGCAGACCGGTTACAGCCTGCCCGCCAACGGCGCTCCCGCCACTTATCCGTCCACTTTCAAGGGCTGCCACTGGGGCACCTGCACGGCGAACAGCGGCCTGCCGATCCAGGTCGCCAAGCTGGGCAGCGCCAGGAGCTCGTGGTCGACCACCCAGGTGGCCTCAGGCGCGTACGACGCGGCGTACGACCTCTGGTTCAACTCCACGCCGAGCACCGGCGGGCAGCCGGACGGCACCGAGCTGATGATCTGGATCAACAGCCGCGGCGGCGTCCAGCCGTTCGGCTCCCGGACCGGCACCGTCGACCTCGCCGGTCACTCCTGGGACGTCTGGACCGGCGACCAGACCTCCTGGAAGATCATTTCGTACGTGCTGCGGGGCGGCGCGACCTCGGTGTCGAACCTCGACGTCAAGGCGCTGATCGACGACTCGGTCACCCGCGGCTCCCTCAATCGCGACCACTATCTGCTCGATGCCGAGGCCGGCTTCGAGATCTGGCAGGGAGGCCAGGGGCTGGCGACCAACAGCTTCTCCTTCGCCGCCGCCGAGGGCACGGATGACGGAGGCGGAGACGACGACGGCGACCCCGGCTCCAGCTCCGGCTGCCAGGCGAGCTACCAGGTCGCCAACGACTGGGGGAGCGGGTTCACCGCCTCGGTGACGGTGACCAACACCGGCACCAGCGCCACCCACGGCTGGAAGGTCACCTGGTCGTACGGCGGCGGGCAGACCGTGTCCAACGCCTGGAACACCGCGCTCACCCAGTCCGGGAGCGCCGTGACCGCGGTCAACATGCCCTACAACGGCACGATCGCCCCGAACTCCTCGACCTCGTTCGGCTTCCAGGGCGCATACTCCGGAAGCAACCCCGCGCCGACGCTCACCTGCACCGCCAGTTGACCGTCATGTTCCGGCCCGGGCCCCGGTTCACCGCCGGCGCCCGGGCGTCGGGTCGGACGGGCCGCAAAACGACCACTCGCCATTTTCCGCCCCC
>NZ_JBIQHY010000115.1:3714-22252 GCF_044508335.1 Actinomadura sp. | reverse complement strand
GGCGTCCAGGATGGGCATGCCGTAGATCGGCGAACCCGGCGTGCTGCGCGCCGCCGGGTTGACGACGTCGTTGGCGCCGACGATCAGGGCGATGTCGGCGGTCTTGAACTCGGGGTTGACGACGTCCATCTCCTTGAGCCGGTCGTAGGGGACGTCGGCCTCGGCCAGCAGGACGTTCATGTGGCCCGGCATGCGCCCCGCGACCGGATGGATCGCGTACAGCACCTCGACGCCGCGGCGCTCCAGCTCGCCGGCCAGGTCGCTGAGCGCGTGCTGCGCCTGCGCGACCGCCAGGCCGTAGCCGGGCGCCACGATCACCTTGCGCGCGTAGCCCAGCAGGATCGCGATGTCCTGCGGCCCGGCCGACCGGACGGGACGGTCGGTGGCCGTGCCGCCGCCCAGGGTCGTCTCGCCGCCGAACGCGCCGAACAGGATGTTGGCGATCGAGCGTCCCATGGCGGCGGCCATCATCCGGGTGAGCAGCATCCCGGAGGCGCCCACGAGCGTGCCCGCCACGATCAGCAGGGTGTTGCCGAGCACGTAGCCGCCGGCGGCGACGGTGACGCCGCTGAAGGCGTTCAGCAGCGAGATCACGATCGGGACGTCGGCGCCGCCGACCGGCAGCACGAAGAGGACGCCGCCGACCAGGCTGAGCACCGCGAGGCCCACCGCCACGCCGATCGGCGCCTCCACGGCCGTCCACGCCCCGAGCGCGAGGGTCGCGGCCGCCAGCAGCGCCGCCGCCGGGCGCATGCCGCCGAACACCACCGGACGGCCCGTCATCAGCTCCTGCAGCTTGGCGAAGGTCAGCACCGACCCGGAGAAGGTCACCGACCCGATCAGCACGGTGAACGCCCCGACGGCGACCTGGCCGCGCGACGGCCCGCTCCCCGCCAGCTCCAGCAGCGCGACCAGCGCGCCCGCCGCGCCGCCGACGCCGTTGAACAGCGCCACCATCTGCGGCATCCCGGTCATCGCGACCCGCCTGGCCGCGACCGCGCCCGCGGCGGACCCCACGACCAGCGCCGCGAGGATCGGCGCCAGGTTCCGGGTGCCCACGTCCGCGAACGTCACCACCACCGCGATGACCGCGCCGGCGATGCCGACGAGGTTGCCGAGCCGGGCCGTGCGCGGCGAGGACAGCCCCTTGAGCGCGACGATGAAGCAGACGGCGGCCAGCAGGTACGCCAGCGAGACCCCGGTGTCGTTCACGACCGCTTCTCCCGCCCGCCGTCCCGTCCGCCGCCCCGTCCGCGGCCGCCGCGGAACATGAGCAGCATCCGGTCGGTCACCAGGAAGCCGCCGACGGTGTTCACCGCCGCCAGCGCGACCGCCAGCAGCGCCAGGGACAGCGAGAGCGCCGAGTCGGCGCGCGCCGCCACCACGATCGTGCCGACCAGGATGATCCCGCTGATGGCGTTGGATCCCGACATCAGCGGCGTGTGCAGCGTCGAGGACACCTTGGAGATCACCTCGTACCCGGTGAAGGCGGCCAGCACGAACACCGTCAGCAGCGCCACACCGTCCATCAGCCCTCCAGCAGTTCCCGGGTCGGCCCGTGGCGGACCTCCCCCGCATGGGTCACGCAGCAGCCCGCCACGATCTCGTCGTCCAGGTCGGGGAAGACCCGCGCCTCGCGCGTCGTCAGCAGCACCAGTTCGGCGACGTTCGCGGCGTACAGGCGGCTCGCCTGCGCCGGGAGCTGGCTGGGGACGTCCCGGCCGCCCCACACCAGCGCGCCGCCGATCTCCACCTCCTCCCCCGGCCGGGAGCCCTCGACGTTTCCGCCCTGCTCGGCGGCCAGGTCGACGACGACCGAGCCCGGCCGCATCCGCTCCACCATGGCGCGGGTGACCAGCAGCGGCGCCGCCCGGCCGGGGACGGCCGCCGTGGTGATCAGCACGTCGGCGTCCGCCACGTGCGGCGCCAGCAGCTCGCGCTGCAGCCGCGCCCGCTCCTCGCCCATCTCCCGGGCGTAGCCGCCCGCGCCCTCCAGCGGGGGGAGGTCCAGGTCGACGAAGTCGGCTCCCACGCTGCGCACCTCCTCGGCCGCCGCGGCGCGCACGTCGTAGGCGCCGACGACCGCGCCGAGCCGCCGCGCCGTCGCGATCGCCTGCAGCCCCGCCACCCCGGCGCCGAGCACCAGCACCCGGGCGGGCGGGACGGTCCCGGCCGCCGTCATGGCCAGGGGGAACATCCGCGGCAGCCGTTCCGCCGCGACGACCGCGCCCCGGTACCCGCTGATCATCGCCTGCGAGGACAGCGCGTCCATCGATTGGGCGCGGGAGATGCGCGGCACCAGTTCCATGGCGAGCGCGGTGCGGCCGCCGTCCCGGAACTCCCGCACCAGTTCCAGATGCTCGGCCACGGGCAGGAACGACACGCTCACCGCCCCTTCCGCCAGCCGCCGCACCCGCTCGGCCGGCGGGGGCCGGACGCCCAGCAGCACGTCGCCGCCGTCCAGCACGCCGGCTTCGACCTCGGCGCCCGCCGCCCGGTAGTCCTCGTCACGGTGGCCCGCCGGCAGCCCGGCGCCGGGCTCCACGCCGACCTTCAGCCCCGCCTCGACCAGCCTCGACACCGTCTCGGGCACCGCGGCGACCCGCCGCTCCCCCTCGACCACCTCGCGCGCGACGATCACCTTCACGTTTTTCACACTAGGCACGCGCACCCCGCGCCGCCAGGGGCCGATCACCGATTTCGGCGCGATCGCCCGCCTTCAAGCGGGTTGCGGGGCCGAGGGCCGGCGGTCAGGTGGAGGGGACGACGGCGACCGGGCAGCGGGCGTGGTGGATGACGCCGTGGCCGACCGAGCCGAGCTGGGGCGCGTTCCAGCGCCGCTGGTGGGCGCCGACCACCAGGAGGCGGGCGTTGCGCGAGGCGTGGGACAGCGCCGTCACCGGGTGCTCCAGGACGATCTCGTCCACGACGTCCACGCGCGGGTACTTGGCGCGCAGCGGCTCGCAGGCCTCGGCGACCTGGGCGCGCAGGTCCCGTTCGATCTGCTCGGCGTCGACGGCGTAGCCGGCCTCGATCAGGGTGCCGAGCGTCTGCCAGGCGTGCACGACGCGGAGCCGGGCGCCGCGGAGCGCCGCCGCGTCGAACGCGTAGTCGAGAACGGCGCCGGCGTCGCGCAGCAGGTCGACCCCGGCGACGATCTCGCCGCGGTCGCTGGCGTCCCCGCGCACGATCACGACGGGCACGGCGGAGCGGGTGGCCATGCGCAGGCTGGTGGAGCCCAGCAGCATGCTGGCGAACCCGCCGCGGCCCCGGCTGCCCACCACCAGTTCGAACGCCTTGTCCGACTGGTCGTGCAGGGCCTGCGTGGGCTCCTCCTCGACCAGGGCGGTGGTGACCTCCAGGCGGGGCCGGCGTTCCTGGACGCGTTCGCGGGCGGCGCGCAGCAGCCGGCGGCCGGCGCGGGTCATCCGCTCGGTGGTCTCGGCCGGCATGAACAGCGGCGCCTTGTAGGGCCAGCTCTCCAGCGCGTGGACGATGTGCAGGGGGCGTCCGCGCAGGACGGCTTCGGCGGCGGCCCATCGCAGGGCGCGGTCGGACTCGTCGGAGCCGTCGATGCCGACGACGATCGGCTCGGTCATCGCGTTCCCCTTCGCCTGTGGATTCCCTCTCTCCACGGTGTTGGCCGGCCGCGCGCGGGTCGTAGGGGCGAAGGTCCCCGCCCGGACGGCCTTTGTGCCCGCGGAGGAGGAGTCCGCCGCCTCTGGGTACGGGTGCCCGCAAGGAGAAGGGTGGAAGATCTGGATCCCGTGGAACGGCGAGGTGGACATGCGGGCTGTGATCGCGCGGCGTGGCCCCGAGGCGCTGTTCGCCCTGGCCGCAGGCGGGCTGGCCGCCGGCGCCGCCGTCCGCTGGACGGCCGGGGCGGGCGCCGGAGACCTGGTCTGGCTGCTCGTGACCGTGCTCGCCCTCGTCCCGGCGGTGTGGTGGGTCGTGGACGGGCTGCTGCACCGCCGGTTCGGCAGCGACGTGATCGCGGTCCTGGCGCTGGCGGGGACGGTCGCGGTCGGGGAGGCGCTCGCCGGCGCGGTGATCGCGGTGATGCTGACCGGCGGGCGGCTGCTGGAGGAGCGCGCGGGGCGGCGGGCACGCCGCGACCTCGGCGCGCTGCTGTCGCTCGCGCCGCGCGCCGCGCACCGCCGGACCGACGGCGGCCTGGACACGATCGACGTCGCGGAGGTGCGTCCCGGCGACCGGCTCCTGGTCCGCCCGGGCGAGGTCGTGCCGGTGGACGGCCTGGTGGAGCGGGACACGGCCGTCCTGGACGAGTCGACGCTGACCGGCGAGCCGCTGCCGGTGGAGCATCCGGCGGGCGACGCGGTGCGCAGCGGCGCCGTCAACTCCGGGCGGCCGTTCGAGCTGCGCGCCACCAACGACGCCGCGTCCAGCACGTATGCCGGGATCGTCCGGCTGACGGAGGAGGCGGCGGCCGAGAGCGCGCCGTTCGTGCGGCTCGCCGACCGGTACTCGGCCCTGTTCATCCCGGTGACGCTGGTTCTCGCCGCGGCGGCCTGGATCGCCGCCGGGGACCCGGTGCGGGCCGTGGCGGTGCTGGTGGTGGCGACGCCCTGCCCGCTGATCCTGGCCGCGCCGATCGCGTTCGTGTCCGGGCTGTCGCGCTCGGCGCGCCGGGGCGTGGTGGTGAAGGGCGGCGGCGCGCTGGAGCGGCTCGCGGGAGCGCGGGTGCTGCTGTTCGACAAGACCGGCACCGTCACCACCGGGCGGCCGGCGCTCGCCGAGATCGTCCCCGCCGATCCCGCGCCGGCCGGCGATCCGCTGTTCCTCGCGGCCTCGCTCGACCAGGTGTCGCCGCACGTGCTGGCCTCGGCGATCGTGCGGGGCGCCCACGAGCGCGGGGTGCCGCTCGCCGCTCCCACGGACGTCACCGAGACCGCGGGCCAGGGAGTGCGCGGCACCGTCGGCGGCCGCCGGGTGAGCGTCGGCAAGGCGAGCTGGGCCGGGAAGGCCGACCCGGCCTGGCTGGACCGGGTGCGGCGCCGCGCCGCCGCCCGGGGCGCGATCACGGTGTTCGTCGGGGTGGACGGGAGGGTCGCCGCGGTCCTGCTGCTGCGCGACCGGATCCGCCCGGACGCGCCGCGCACGTTCCGGCTGCTGCGCCGGGCGGGCATCGAGCGCACCGTGATGGTGACCGGCGACCGCGCGGACGTCGCGGACTCCATCGGCGGGCTGGTCGGCGCGGACGCCGTGCACGCCGGGCTCACCCCGGCGCAGAAGGTGGAGGTCGCCCGCGCGGAGAGCGGGCGGGCGGCGACGGTGATGGTCGGCGACGGCGTCAACGACGCGCCGGCGCTGGCGGCGGCCGGGGTCGGCGTCGCGCTCGGCGCGCGGGGCGCGACGGCGTCGTCGGAGGCGGCCGACGTGGTGATCACCGTCGACCGGCTGGAGCGGCTGGCCGAGACGCTCGCGATCGCGCGCCGCACCCGGTCGGTCGCGCGGCAGAGCGTCGTCGCGGGCATGGGCCTGTCGCTGGCCGCGATGGCGGTGGCGGCGTTCGGGCTGCTGACACCGGCGGCGGGCGCGCTGCTGCAGGAGGGCATCGACGTCGCGGCGATCCTCGCCGCGCTGCGCGCGCTCGGCCCCGGCCGCGACCGGGAGCCGCGGCTGCGCGGCGACGCGGCCGAGCTCGTCCGGCGGCTGGACGAGGAGCACCGCGCGCTGTGGCCGCGCATCGAACGGCTGCCCGCCCTGGCGGACGCGATCGCGGCGTCCGGCGGCCGGGAGCGGGACACGGCGCTGGACGCGCTGGCGGGCTTCCTGACCGACCTCGCCGAGCACGAGCGCAAGGACGAGCAGCTGCTCTACCCGGCGGTCGCGCAGGCCCTCGGCGGCACCGACCCCACCGGGGCGATGAGCCGCGGCCACACCGAGATCGCCGAGCTGACGCGCCGCCTCAACGCGCTCACCGCGGAACTGCGGGCCGCGCCGGAGGCCCCGGAGCCCGTGAGCGATCTGCGCCGGACCGTCCAGGAGCTGTACGCGGTCCTGCGGCTGCACTTCGCGCAGGAAGAGGAGAACTACTTCGTCCTTGCCGACGCCCGCGAAACCGCCGGCCCTTGAACCACCGACGTTCGGCGGAACCGGCGGGACCTTCGTCACTCCGGGCGCGCAGGTCCTCCAGCGCGGCGACCTCGACCAGCCGCCCCGCCCGCAGGATCGCGACCCGGTGGCAGACGTCCTGGACCTGGTCCAGCAGGAGCACGTCGGGCCGCGTCATCAAGGGGCGCGATCAGCCGCCGGCAGTGTCCGAAGGTCCCCCGGATCTCCCGCCCATCCGGCACGTTCGCCCGCGCCATCGAGGACGTTGGTCCCTGGCCCGGCACCGGACGGCGGCGGAGCCTGGTGCCATCGGCAACGCCACGGCCCCGACGTGAGGAAATGACATGACCGCCCGACAGGAGCCGCACCGCACCGTGCACGCCCGCGGGCGTCCCGCACCGGCGCGGATGACCGTCCTGATCGGTGATGCCCGCGAGGCGCGCAGAGGCTACGAAGTGACGTCCCCCACCCGGCTGATGCGCGCCTGGCGGTTGCTCACCGCCGTGAACGAAGAGCTCCACTCCAAGGGCATCGACGACGCGGGCGCGCGGCGGGCCGCCATGGTGTTCAACGCCCTCCGCAACGAGGTCGTCCGGTCGATCTCACCGCACCTCGCCGCGGAGGTGCGCGAGCTGCTCCCGCTGCTGGACGAGGACTCCGGTGTCGCCGGGACGCGCGCGGCGTGCTCGGCCGCGCTCGGCTGGCTCGACAGCCTGGTCACCTCGATGCTCATGCAGCTCGCCGAGCAGGGGGAACGCGCCGCCCGGCCGACGGCGACGCGCGGCCCCGGAATGCGCCCGGAACGGGCACAGCACCGGCGGCCCGCTTCCCGCCCGCAGCGGTGAGGACGTCCCGGCGCTCGTGACGGGCCGGGCCGCGGAATGAGGTCAGGCGGGCAGCGGTCAGGCGGGCAGCGGTCAGGCGGGCAGGGCGAGGTCTCGGCGGCGGATCGCCGCGGCGACCGCCACGCCCCCGACCAGCAGGACCGCCGGGAGCTGGACGAGCCCGTCCGCGACGAGTTCGCGCAGCTGTCAGAGCGCTGGAGCCGCGAGCGCCCACCCGGGGATCACGGCTGAGCCGGGCCGGCGATCAGCGCGAGACGTCCGGACGGCGGCCGGGCGAGGTGTGCAAATCGAAGACCGCGCGGCGCAGTTCGGCGATGGCGCCGTCCAGATCACCCAGGGCCGCTTGGACGCACCGGGCCGCATTCGGGTCCTGGATGCTGGCCAGCGCACCGTGCAGTTGGAGTCCGGCGCCGAAAAGCCGGTGGTTGAGCCGGTCGGTCAGGTCGTGGACGGTGCGCCACGGGTCCGTGCCCGGCTGCCGGGCCGCGCCGTTCGCGGCCTCGGCGGCTGCGGCGCCGCGTTCCGGCTCGGACGGGTCGATCGTGAACCCGCGCGCTCGGGGTCGTTCAGGCATCCTCGGCGGCCCTCCGGGATCCGGTCGCAGATCGTCTTCTCCGGCCCACTACCCCCGCACTGCGCGGAGATCACCCCTGTTTGCCCTATTTTGACGGCTTTAGGGGACGACGGGTACCGCCTCGCGCCTCAGTTGGCCGGAGCAGCCGGCTGCCCCCCGAAACGGACTTTCGTCCCAGGCCCGGCAGGACGAACGAGAGCTGGATAGACCCCCGATCCGGGGGCAGTCTCGGAGGGACACGAACCTGCCGAGGACGGGCACGGCAGAACACCGCTCAACAGTGAGGGTCGAGTCCGATGTCCGGTGGACTGCTGACGGATCTGTACGAAGTGACGATGGCGGCGAGCTACCTGCGCCGCGGCATGAACGAGCCGGCGACGTTCAGCCTCTTCGTCCGCGCCCTGCCGCCCGGCCGCGGCTTCCTGATCGGCTGCGGGCTGGCCGACTGCCTGACCTTCCTGGAGGATTACGGCTTCACCCGGGAGGACCTCGACTACCTCGCGTCCGAGCAGCATTTCGACGACACGGCGCTGCGGGCGCTGGAGCGGCTGCGGTTCACCGGAGACGTCCGGGCGATCCCCGAAGGACGCGTCGTCTTCGCCGGCGAGCCCCTGCTGGAGGTCACGGCGCCGATCGCCGAGGCGCAGCTGGTCGAGACCGTCCTGCTGAACCACATCACCTTCCAGACGACGGTCGCCACCAAGGCCGAACGGTGCGTGCGGGCGGCCGGCGGCGCGCAGGTCGTCGACTTCTCCTTCCGCCGGACCCAGGGGATCGACGCGGCGATGGCCGTCGCCCGCGCCTCCTACATCGCCGGCTTCGCCGGAACCAGCAACGTCGAGGCCGCCCGCCGGTACGGCATTCCCGCGTCCGGCACCATGGCCCACTCCTACGTCGAGGCGTTCCCCGACGAGGACGCGGCCTTCGCGGCCTTCACCGCCGACTTCCCCGACCGCACCACGCTGCTCGTCGACACCTACGACACCCTGAGCGGCGTCAAGGCGGCGATCCGCGCCGCGCGGCGGGCGGGGCGGGCGCAGCTCGCGGGGATCCGCCTCGACTCGGGGGACCTGGGCGCGCTGGCCTTCCAGGCCCGCCGCCTGCTGGACGAGGCCGGCATGACGCGCACGCGCATCGTGGCCAGCGGCGGGCTGGACGAGTACGCGATCGCCGAGCTCACCGCAAGCGGAGCGCCGATCGACGTCTACGGGGTGGGCACGCGGATGGGCGTGTCCGCCGACGCCCCGTACCTCGACAGCGCCTACAAGCTGGTGGCCTACGGGGACAGGCCGGTCATGAAGCTGTCCTCCGGGAAGGCGACCGCCCCCGGCGCCAAGCAGGTGTACCGCGGAGATCGGGGCGACCTCGTCGCCCTCCGAGACGAGCCCGCCCCGGCGGGCATGGAGCCGCTGCTCGTCCCCGTCATGGAGTCGGGGCGCCGGGTCGCCCCCGCCGAGCCGCTCGCGGCGGCCCGGGACCGGCGCGCCGCGGACGTCGCCGCCCTGCCCGACCGGATCGCCCGGCTCCGGAACCCCGAGACCGGCGGCGTCGCCTTCAGCCCGGAACTCCGGCGCCGCCGGGACCGCCTCCGCGAGGAGCTCGCCTCCCGCGCGGCGGGACGGTCCCGGCGCGGCGTGATGCCCTGAAGCGTGATGCCCTGAGGACCGCAGGGCCGCCCGTTCAGGCGACGGTGATCGCCTCGTCCAGGTAGACGTCCTGGACGGCGTGGATGAGCTCGACCCCCTCGTCCCTCGGCCGCTGGAAGGACTTGCGCCCCACGATCAGGCCCATGCCGCCCGCCCGCTTGTTGATCACCGCGGTGCGGACCGCCTTCGCCAGGTCCCCGCCGCCCACCGAGGCGCCGCCGGAGTTGATCAGGCCGACCCGCCCCAGATAGCAGTTGGCGACCTGCCAGCGGGTGAGGTCGATGGGGTGGTCGGTGGTCAGCTCGCCGTACACGCGGTCGTCGGTCTTGCCGAAGCCCAGCGCGCGGAACCCGCCGTTGTTCTCGGGCTGCTTCTGCTTGACGATGTCGGCCTCGACCGTCGCGGCCAGGTGGTTGGCCTGCCCGGTGAGGTCGGCGCTGACGTGGTAGTCCGTGCCGTCCCGCTTGAACGCGGGGTTGCGCAGGTACGCCCACAGGACGGTGAACATGCCCAGCTCGTGGGCGCGGGCGAACGCCTGCCGGACCTCCTGCAGCTGCCGCATGCTCTCGGGGGCGCCGAAGTACACCGTCGCGCCGACGCCGACCGCGCCGAGATCGAACGCCTGCTCGACCGAGGCGAACATGACCTGGTCGTAGGCGTTCGGGTAGGTCAGCAGCTGGTTGTGGTTGAGCTTGGCGATGAACGGGACGCGGTGGGCGTACCGGCGCGAGGCCATGCCGAGCACCCCGACCGTGCTCGCGATCGCGTTGCAGCCGGCCTCGACCGCCAGTTCGCACAGGGCCAGCGGGTCGAAGTAGGCGGGGTTCGGCGCGAACGACGCGGCGGCCGAGTGCTCCACGCCCTGGTCGACCGGAAGGATCGACAGGTACCCGGTGCCGGCGAGGCGGCCGGTGTCGAACACGTGCTGCAGGTTGCGCAGCACCGCCGGAGGGCGGTCGCTTGCGGCGACGACCCGGTCGACGAAATCCGGTCCGGGCAGTTGGAGCCGGTCACGTGAGATCGTCCGGCATTCGTGCGCGAGGAGTGAAGGGGCCTCGTCCCCTAGCAGTTCTTTGAGTTCCATGTCCTCACCTTTCGTGTCCGGGACGGGGGTCCCGTCGGTGAATGAAGAGATGCGAGGGAGGCGCGCCCCGTCGTCCTCCCCCGCATCGGCCCGGCAGGTCTCAGTGCGGAGAGCGGGTCGCCGGGCGGTGCTCGATGACGGCGTCCGAGGAGGGGTAGAACGTGCTCGTGTGCCCGTCGTCCCATTCGACGACGTAGGGCGGCGCCCCGTCCTTGCCGTGCACTTCAGTGATCAGCGCCTTGCGGTCCGGTTCCCCGACCTGGTGGCCGTGGACTATGACCCAGTCGCCTTTCTTCGCTTTCATGGGAAACCTCCTCATGTCACTGGACGGATCGCTCCCGCCGACGCGTCGGCGAAGGTTCCGGAACTGCCGGTGCTGCATGATGAAATGGGCCGGCTCGCCGAAGAGGCGGCCTGTGAGCCGGTCGACCGCGGCGGGTTTTCCGCGGCCTCGCGTCCGGACGATCAGCCGTGTCCCGCCGTCCGGGAGCGGCCGCAGATGGAAGGCCCAGATCCCGTCGGTGTACGCGGCCGGCAGCGGGCCGCGCGGGTCGAACGGCCGCCCGGACGGCAGCTCGATGTCGGACCTGAGCACCAGCGTCCGCGCCGGATCGAGGATCTCGACGAGGAAGTAGAACGCCCCGCTCGGGACCGCGGGAATCCGGGTGCCGGCGGTGACGTCCTGCCATTCGGGGACGATCCGGTCGGCGCTCGGCCGCCCCCCGTTGTCGAGCAGGTCCCAGCTGTACCAGCCGGCCCGCCCGCACCCCATCTGCACCAGCCACGGCCAGACCTCCTCCGGAGGCGCGGGCAGCGAGACCGCCATGGTCGACTGCGCGGTCGGGTACGCGATAAGGTCGTCACCGGGATACGACGCGTTCGCCTCTTCGCGAGTGGCGCCCCAGCGCAGCAGGCGAGGACGGACCAGGGCCGTGTAGGCACCGGCGGCGAAAACGGTGAAAGCGGTGCTGCGAGCGATGCGCTTCATGGTCCTCTTCCCCTCGTGGGCTCCCTTTCCACGGTTCCCCGTCCGCCGGGCCGGCACTAGAGACCTCCGCCCGCTGAGCACGGACCTTTGTCCCTGATCGGCGGGGACATCCGTCGGTGGCCGCGGCCCCCGAGACGAGAAATCGTGAAGGCGGTGCTTTGCGGACCGGCTTCCGCGGCCCGGAACCGATCGCAGGACGCTCAACGCCGCCTTGGAATGGCTGGAAGGGGGACGGCGTCATGAAGCCACGGAGTTTCTGGACGCGTGTGAACCGCCTTCGCCGCGGCTGGGGCCTCGACAGGAACGATCTGCGCCGCGACGTGGACCGCGCCCAGATGTTCTACGGCCTGCTCCTGCTGGTGCTCTTCATCGTCGCGGCCCCGCTCCTCTGCGCCCACACCGTAGGCTCCGTCTACCGTTCCGGCGTCCAGGCCGAGCGGTACGAAGCCGCCACCCGCCATCGGATCGACGCCACCGTGGTCAACATCAAGGGGCGGCACACCGGCCGCGAGGTGACGGTGATCTGGGTCGGCCCGGACGGGACGGTGCGAAGCGGTCACTACACCACCTGGCGCGGAGTGAGCCCCGGCGACCACCCGAAGGTCTGGGCGGGGCCCGGCGGCGTGGGCGAGGACCCGCCGCGCTCGCACGCCCGCACCATCAGCGACGCCGCGGCGACCGGGGCCACGACGGCGGGCACGGCGGGCCTGGTGGCCGCGGGCGCCTACCTGCTGCTTCGCCGCCACTGCGACAAACGCCGCTACCGCATGTGGGACGAGGCCTGGGCCCGCTTCGACCGCCGCCGCATCGGCCCCTGACGCGGGAGCCGGCCGCCGCATCGGTCCCTGACGCGGGAGCCGCGGCGCGTCCTCCGCGAACGGGGCGTGGAGCGAGACCGCGCCGTCAGGCGGCGGGCCGGGGTCGCGGGACGACCGCCACCGCGCACGGGGCGTGGTGCAGCATCGCCGAGCTCGTCGCGCCCAGCAGCAGCGGATCAAGAGTCCCGGCGCCCCGGTCCCCCACCACCAGCAGGTCGGCGTCCGCCGCCGCCTCCAGCAGGGCCTCGCGGGGACGCTCCAGCAGCAGCGACACCTGGACGCGGACCTGCGGGTAGCGCCGCCGCCACGGGCGGACGGCCTCCTCCAGCATCGCGGTGCGCACCTCGGACAGCTTGTCCGCGTCGGCGAACAGGGGCAGCTCGTGGTCGGGCACGGCGCCCGGTTCCCAGGCCCCGTAGACCACGCGCAGGCCGGCGTCGCGGAGGGCGGCCTCCTCGATCGCGAAGCCCAGCGCCCTGTCCCCGCCCGCCGATCCGTCGACGCCGGCCACGATGAGCCCGCGCTGCGCGGCGGCGCCGCGGACGGCGATCACCGGCCGGTGCGTGCGCGCCGGCAGCTGCACTGCCGTCGACGCTTCGAGCAGGTTGTACCGCTCGTGGGAGCCCACGACGATCAGTTCCGCGTCGTCGGACTCCAGGACGAGCGTCTCGGTGACGGGTTCACGCCTGAGCACGGTGGAGACGTTCCCTCCCGCCCCCAGGGCGCGGGCCCTGCGGGCGCCCTCGTTCAGCAGGTTCTCGCCCGCCCGCTGGGCGATCGCCTCGACGCCCGCGTCCACGTGCCCCGGCGGATAGGGCCAATGCCAGCAGTGGCAGATGACCAGGTCGAGCCCCCGCAGCCCGGACTCCTCGACCGCCCAGCGCAGCGCGGGCTCGTTCTCCTCGGTCCCGTCGTACCCGAACAGGATGTTCGGCCGCTGGACCCGTGAAAGCGCGACCATCCGTCCTCCCCTCGTCGAGTCGGGGACTCAATTTCAGGATGGGCGGGCCGCGAACACGGGGCAGGGGGCGAAGGTCCCTGGTCCGGAGGCCGTCCGGCACTGCCCGCCCCGGCCGGGCGGTGACAACGTGGCGATGCCGGGAATGCCCTGCGGATGGCCTTGGGAGACTGCGAGGAACGCCATGGACCGGTGGATCCTGTCCTACGACGGCTACGACCCCGACGCCGAGGGGCTGCGGGAAGCACTGTGCACGCTGGGCAACGGTTACTTCGCGACCCGGGGGGCCGCCCCGGAGTCGTCCGCCGACGGCGTCCACTACCCGGGGACCTACATCGCCGGCTGCTATGACCGGCTGCCGGTGGAGATCGACGGGCGGCGGACCGACAACGCCGACCTGGTCAACATGCCGAACTGGCTGCCCCTGGCCTTCCGCCCGGCCGGCGGCGACTGGTTCGACCCGGACCGCGCCCTGCGCGAGGGCCGCCTGCTGTCGTACCGGCAGGAGCTCGACCTGCGGCGCGGCGTCCTGACCCGGCTGGTCCGCGTGCGCGACGCGCGGGGACGCACGTCGCGGGTGGCGCAGCGCCGGATCGTGTCCATGGACGACCCGCACCTGGCCGCGCTGGAGACCACCATCGTGGCCGAGGACTGGAGCGGCCCGGTCGAGATCGTGTCGGCGGTGGACGGACGCGTCGTCAACAGCGGCGTGGAGCGGTACCGGGACCTGCCCCGGGAACACCTGGTCCACGAGGCGTGCCCGCGTCCGGGCGACCCGGAGCTGCTTCTGCTGCGGTCGTCGACGGTGTCCTCGAAGATCGGCGTCGCGGTGGCGGCCCGCACCCGCGTCTCCGCCCCCGCCGAGCGCGCCCGCCGCGCCGAGGACGGCTGGACGGGCCAGGAGCTGACCGTGGACGTCCGCGAAGGCGTGCCGGTCACGGTCGAGAAGGTCGCCGCCGTGTTCACCTCGCGCGACCGCGCCGTCGAGGAGCACGGCCAGGCGGCGCTGGCGGCCGTCGCGGGCGCCGGCGCCTTCGACGCCCTGCTGGAGAGGCACGCGATGGCGTGGTCGCAGCTGTGGCGGCGCTGCCAGCTCAGCGTCGACCACGTCGAGGTGCAGCGCGTCCTGAACCTGCACATCTTCCATCTGCTGCAGACGGTCTCGGAGCACACCGTCGACCTGGACGTCGGCGTCCCCGCCCGCGGCCTGCACGGCGAGGCGTACCGCGGCCACGTGTTCTGGGACGAGCTGTTCATCCTGCCGTTCCTGACCATGCGGTTCCCCGAGATCGCCCGCGCGCTGCTGATGTACCGGTGGCGCCGCCTGCCCGCGGCGCGCCGCGCGGCGGCCGAGGCCGGGCACCGCGGCGCGATGTACCCGTGGCAGAGCGCGGCGGACGGCCGCGAGGAGACCCAGCGCATCCACCTCAACCCGCGTTCCGGCCGGTGGCTGCCCGACCACTCGCACCTGCAGCGCCATGTCGGGCTGACCGTCGCGCACAACATGTGGCGCTACTACGAGGCGACCGGGGACACCGAGTTCCTCGCCGAGCACGGCGCCGAGGTCATGCTGGAGGTCGCCCGGTTCTTCGCCGACCTCGCGGTCTACGACCGCTCCACCGACCGGTACTGCATCCACGGCGTCATGGGTCCCGACGAGTACCACGACGCCTATCCGGGCCGGGACGAGCCGGGGCTGGACAACAACGCCTACACCAACGTCCTCACCGTCTGGGTGCTGCGCCGCGCGCTGGACGCGCTGGCCCTGCTGCCCGAGGACCGGCGCCTCGAACTGCGGGAACGGCTCGCCCTGACCCGCGAGGAGATCACCCGCTTCGAGGACGTCGCGCGCAAGATGTACGTCCCGTTCCACGACGGCGTGATCAGCCAGTTCGACGGCTACGCGGACCTGGAGGAGCTCGACTGGGACGGCTACCGGGAGCGGTACGGCGACATCCGCAGGCTGGACCGCATCCTCGAAGCCGAGGACGACTCCACCAACCGGTACAAGGTCTCCAAGCAGGCCGACGTGCTGATGCTCTTCTACGTCCTGTCCCCCGGCGAGCTCGACGACATCCTGCGGCAGCTCGGCTACGAGCACGGCCCGGACCTGGCCGCCAGGACCATCGACTACTACCTGCCGCGGACCTGCCACGGCTCCACGCTCAGCTCGCTGGTCCACGCCTGGATCCTCGCCCACATCGACGGGGACATCGCCTGGCAGGTGTTCCTGGAGTCGCTGTTCAGCGACATCACCGACGCCCAGGGCGGCACCACCCCCGAGGGCGTCCATCTGGGCGCCATGGCCGGGACCGTCGACCTCGTCCAGCGCTGCCACGCCGGGATCACAACCCGCGGCGGCATCCTGCACCTGGAGCCGCGGCTCCCCCGGGCGATCGGCGAGCTGCGCCTCGGGCTCCGCTACCGGGGCCACTGGGGCATCGACCTGACCTGCCGGCAGGACCTGATCCGCGTGGCGCTCCGGCCGGGCGCCGCCTTCCCCATCCAGATCTGCTACGCGTCCGAGGTCGTCGAGATCCAGCCCGGCGCCTCATGGGAGCGGCCGCTTCGGGACGGCAGGACGGTGCCGGCGGGCGAGCGGCTCCGCGAGCCCGGGGCGGGATGACTTTGGTCCCGGCCGTGTGTGACCCATGGCCGTGTGGGGTGAGGCGCTCCCGGAGGAAGCATGAAAGTGCACCCACCGATGAGGAGCGAAGCATCCGGATGCCGACAAGGTCCCTCACCCGTGGGTGTCGCTCGTAGACCAGAGCAGAGGGAGGCACCATGAGCGCACTGGAGCGGCGCGAACCGCGCAGCATCTTCCCCGAGCTGTTCGACTGGCTCGAGTCGCCGTTCACCATGTTCCGCACCGGCATCGGCCAGACGATGCGGGTCGAGAACTACATCGACGACGGCGACCACGTGATCCGCGCCGAGCTGCCCGGCATCGATCCCGACAAGGACGTCGAGATCACCGTGACCGGCGGCGTCCTGCGGATCCACGCCGAGCGCCACGAGGAGAAGAAGGAGGCCCACCGGTCGGAGTTCCACTACGGCTCCTTCACCCGCTCCTTCACTCTCCCCGCCGACGTTGACGTCGACGACATCAAGGCGAGCTACGACAAGGGCATCCTCACCGTCCGCGTGCCGATGCCCAAGGCCGCCAAGGCCGAATCCAAGCGGATCACGGTCGAGAAGTGACAGCACAGCGACGGGGGCACCGGATCGGATCCGGTGCCCCCGTTCTCGTTGCCTTGGTGGTGTGGGCGCGTCCCTCATGTCCCGCTGCGGGTCACCGTCCTTGAGCGTTCACGGCGATGTTCTCCGGCTCGGAGACCGGCTCAGCGCCGCCCATGTCCAGCCGGAACGGCGGGTACCGGTCGGTCATCAGGAAGGCGTAGCCGGCCACCCGCAGCGTCCAGCGGTGCATGCCCATGACGAAGTCGAAGACGGTGCGCAGGTAGTGCGTCGTGAACAGCAGGGCGACGGCGGCGATGAGGACCAGCACGCCCACCAGCCCCGGCAGGTCCCAGCCGTCTTCGTCCCCGCCGATGCCGCCGCCGACGAACAGGGCGACCACCAGGTAGTGCGGGATCGCCAGCAGCCACCACTTCACCAGCACCAGCCCCCGCGACAGCCGCTCGGGGTAGTCGATGTGCAGCCGGGCCGGGTAGTCGGGGACGTCCCGCAGCGTGAAGGGCGGGTACCGGTCGGTCGCCAGCGCGCCGTAGCCGTAGAAGGCCACCCGCCACGCCCAGCGCAGGAAACCGAGGTTGAACTCGAAGATCGAGCGGGGGTAGCGGCCCGTGACCAGGATCGCGAAGAACGCGACCACGGTGAGCACCGCGAACGCGATCCCGAGGAAGAACAGCACGATGTAGTGCGGGATCAGCAGCAGCCACTTCACCAGCCACAGCCACCGCGACAGCGGCTCCTCCAATCGGCCGTCCACGCGGACCGGCATCTGTTGACCGTTCATATCAGCCTCCACGGATGGAGCGTCCGGCCTCCGGAACCAGCCGGGCAGCTACCTCAACGTCATCGCCGGCGGCCGACGCGCGCGGTAGTGCGGAACGTCCGCACCGGCGAGGACCCAGGTCCCGCCTCTGGTGAAGGCCCCTCCAGGGCCGAAAGTCCCTTACCGCCGCGCGGCACGGCGGACTCGTCACGACGAAGGTCCCTGGCGTCGCGCATCCCGCGCCGCGGAGCCTGGAAGGGCCCGACGAGTCGGCTCCCGGACGGCCCCGAGCCGACACCGTTCAACCCTGGGAGACGAGATGACCGCACCCGTAGGAATCAATGGCTTCGGGCGCATCGGCCGCAACTACCTGCGGCTGGCGCTGGAGCGCGGCCAGGAGATCGCCGCCGTCAACGACGTCGCCGACCCCGCCACGCTCGCGCACCTGCTGATGTACGACTCCACCTACGGCCGCCTCGGCCGGACGGTCGAGCACGACGACGGGGCGCTGATCGTCGATGGCGACCGCATCCCGGTCACCGCCCACCGCGACCCCGCCGACCTCGACTGGGGCGCGGCCGGCGCCGAGATCGTGATCGAGTCCACCGGCAGGTTCAGGCGGCGCGAGGACGCCGCCGCGCACCTGAAGTCCGGCGCCCGCAAGGTGATCCTGTCGGCGCCCGGCAAGGACGTGGACGCCACGATCGTGATGGGCGTCAACCAGCACGTCTACGACCCGGACCGGCACACCGTGATCTCCAACGCCTCCTGCACGACCAACTGCGTCGCTCCGATGGCGAAGGTCCTCCACGACACGTTCGGGGTGGCCAAGGGCTACATGACCACCGTCCACGGCTACACCAACGACCAGAACCTCCTCGACTCACCGCACAAGGACCTGCACCGCGCGCGTTCCGCCGCGGTGAACATGATCCCCACCACCACGGGCGCCGCCCGCTCCGTCGGCGTGGTGATCCCCGAGCTGGCCGGGAGGTTCGACGGCATGGCCCTGCGGGTGCCCGTCGAGGACGGCTCCCTGGTCGACCTCGCCTGCATCCTCGACCGCGCCGCGGCCGCCGAGGAGATCAACGAGGCGTTCGCCCGGGCCGCCGCCGGTCCTCTCGGCGGGATCATCCGCTACAACACGCACCCGATCGTGTCCCGCGACGTCATCGGCGACCCGGCGTCCTGCGTCTTCGACGCCCCGCTCACCCAGTCCAGCGGGGACCTGGTGAAGGTGTTCGGCTGGTACGACAACGAGTGGGGCTACACCTGCCGCCTCGCCGACCTCGTCGACCACGTCGCCGCCCACCTGTGACGGCGTCCCGGCCGCTTTCGCCGACGTTCCCCACCCGCCGGGGAGGCACCGCCCGATCACACGGGCGAAGGCCCGGAGGCGATCCGGCCTCCGGGCCTTCTGCTCGGGCTCGTCCCGTCCGGTGTCAGGCGGGTTGCCGATCTGTCTCGCGCACGTCCACGCGGTTCGGCGTCCGTCCGGCCGCCCCGGCGCCGCTCCGGGACGCGCCGCGCCGGCGCAAGGCCCGCGTGGACCTCGTCGACGCCGACCTGCGCGGCGACGGCTTCGGCGACCC
>NZ_JBIQHY010000115.1:0-3614 GCF_044508335.1 Actinomadura sp. | reverse complement strand
AGGCCCGCGTGGACCTCGTCGACGCCGACCTGCGCGGCGACGGCTTCGGCGACCCGCCGGACGTCCCCGGTGAGCATGACGACCCTCTTCACCCCGGCGGCGTGCAGGTCGGCGACCATGCGCGCCGCGCCGGGCCGGACGCGGTCGGCCACGGCGACGACGCCGACGGGCCGTCCGTCCACCGAGACCGCCATCGGGGTGCGGCCCGCGGCGGCGAGGTCCTCGACCACCGCGGACGCCGCGTCCGAACTCCTCTCGTCCTCAAGCAGCGCCAGGTTGCCCACCGCGACGCGGTGCCCGTCGAGGACCGCGACGATGCCCTTGCCCGGCACCGGTTCGGTCGCCTCCGGAAGGCCGGTGACGTCCAGGCCCTCGGCGCTCGCGACCTCGACGATCGGCCGGGCCAGCGGGTGCTCCGATCCCGCCTCGGCGCGGGCGGCCCAGCCGAGCACGTCCGCGCGGCTCCACGCCGGGTCCAGCGGCACCACGTCGGTCGCATACGGCCTGCCCTCGGTCAGCGTGCCGGTCTTGTCCAGCGCGACGGCGTCGATCTTCGCGGACCTCTCCAGGAACTCGCCGCCCTTGATCAGGATGCCGTCCCGGGCTCCGCGGCCGATGCCGGCGACGACGGCGACCGGGATGGAGATGACCAGCGCGCCGGGGCAGCCGACGACCAGCAGCGTCAGCGCGAGCACGACATCCCCGGTCACCAGCCCGAACACCAGCGCCAGGACGATGATGGCCGGGGTGTACCAGGCCGAGAAGCGGTTCATGAACGCCGCGGCGCGGGCCTTGGCGTCTGCGCCTCCTCGACCCGGTGGATGATCCGGGCCGGCGTGGTGCCGGCCCCGACCCCGGTCGCCCGGACCTGCAGGAAGCCGCCCATGGACACCGCGCCGACGAACACCTGGTCACCGGCGGTCTTCTCCACCGGGATCGATTCGCCGGTGATGGACGCCTCGTCCAGCGCGCCCGAGCCGTCGGTCACCACGCCGTCGACCGGCACCTTGGCGCCGTTCTTGACCAGCACAGTCTCACCGGGCTCCACGGAGGCGGCGGGCACCTCCACGGGCGGGCTACGTCTCCCGCCCCGCCGCCTTCTGACATGCCGCGAGCAAGCCCACTTCGACCGACCGGCGCAACGCCGCCGACAAACGCGGCGTTGCGCCCACCCACGTCCCAGCGAGGCCCGCCCGGCGGCCAAGAGCGATTCCACGGGCTGCGCCGCATGCGACGACACCGCACCAGGGCCTACGGGCGGACGAGAAGAACGGTCGGCATGCTCGACCTTTCAGCCGTTAGATCATGTCGCCCCACGATCGTGGTCGGCCGGCTCGTCCCCGAGTTCGTGCTCCTCGCCATGGCCGGGCGGCCTGGCCGAGCGGCCCTGGGCGGTGGCACCGGGGGCTCGGTCCAGCCCAAGGTCCTCATAGGAGCGGGGGTCTTCGAGCGGCTCGACGTGAGTGAAGACGGTGGCCTGCGGCAGTGAGCGGCGGATGTCGTCCTCAACGGCCTCGGCGAGGTCGTGTCCCTGCTGAACGGTCCAGTCGCCGGGGACGAGGATGTGGAACGAGACGAACGCGCGGCGTCCTGACTGGCGGGTGCGGAGCGCGTGGAAGTCGACCCCGTCTCGCCTGAAGGACGCCAGCACGTCGTTGATCAGCCGACGCTCGGCGACCGGGAGGGCACGGTCCATCAGGCCACCGGCGGAACGGCGGATCAACACGGTGCCCGTGTAGACGATGTTGACGGCCACGATGATGGCGATGACGGGGTCCAAGCGCTGCCAGCCGGTGGCGGCGACGGCGGCGACACCGGCGATGACGCCGACGGAGGTCCACACGTCGGTCATGAGGTGCTTGCCGTCGGCCTCAAGAGTGATCGACCGGTGGCGGCGGCCGGCCCCGATCAGCACCAGCCCGACCGCCAGGTTGATCAGTGAGGCGCCCGCCGACACCGCCAGGCCGACGCCGACGTCCTCAAGGGGCTGAGGGCGGAGCAGCCGGTCGGCGGCGGTGATGGCGATCCCGATCGCCGCGACGAAGATCATCATGCCTTCGGCGCCGGCGGAGAAGTACTCGGCCTTGGTGTGCCCGTAGGCGTGCTCCTCGTCGGCGGGCTTACCCGCCCAGCGCAGCGCACCGAGGGCGACGAGGGCCGCGACCAGGTTCACCACCGATTCGAGAGCGTCCGACAGGAGTCCGACCGAGCCCGTCAGCAGCCAGGCGCCGGCTTTCAGGCTGATGGTGGCGACGGCGGCACCGACCGACAGCCACAGCAGCCGTGTCAGCCGCCGCTGCCGGTCAGCGGACGGAACCGCGAGTGAGGCGCCCAACAAGTGCTCCTTCAGAAGACGCACGACTCCTGTGGAGTCAACCGGCAGGTTCATGGACGCTCTAGGGACCTTCGCCCCTGAGGGCCGCTTGCTCGGCCGCCCTACGTTGAGCAGTGACAGGCGCGAACGCGGCCTCGCAGCCGCTCCTGCCGGGGCCGTGCGCCGCACAGGCCCGTGGAGAGGAGAGGCCATGCCCCCGCACTGCGACTCACTGGATGGACCCGTCGTCACAGCCGCCCGCCGGGCACTCGAGTCCGATGACGTGCAGGTGGTCCTACCCTACGTGCCGCTCCAGGACGAGGATGAGATCCGGTCGGTGTTCGAGAGCGTGCGTGAGGCCCGGGGTTCGGGCGATCGGGCGCGCGAGGTCGCCGACCGCCTGTTCTTCGAGACCGTCGTCCGCCTTCACCGCATGGGCGAGGGCGCCCCGTTCACTGGGCTCAAGCCAGCCGGTCTGTCGGTCGGGCCGGTCATCCCACTCGCCGAACGCGCCATCGAGGACGGCTCGCCGAAACCCGTCGCGGAGTACCTCACCGAGGTGCTGCACACGCAACTGGAACGCAGGCTCGCGGAAGTGTCCCGTCTGGCCGCCGTCAAGGATCGGTCCACCGCCGATGCCCGGGCTTACGTGGAGGCGATGCTGGGCTTCCAGGTGTACAGCCATCACCTGCTAAAGGCGATGGAGGCCCCGGCACACAGCGAACACGACGCCCACCACTAGCGAGCTGTTTCCCCATCGTGCACCAGCCAGGCCAGTACCCACTAGATGGCCGGTGGACGCCCTAGGCTCGCATGGGTGCGGCTCGACCTGATCACGATCGTGGTGGACGACTACGACCCGGCCATCGAGTACTTCACCGGCGCGCTTGGGTTCGACCTGGTCGAAGACTCCCCGTCGCTCACCAACGACGGCCGTCCCAAGAGGTGGGTCGTCGTGCGGCCGCCAGGAGCGCAAACCGGCATCCTGCTCGCCCGCGCCGACGGTCAACAGCAGAAGTCCGCCATTGGGAACCAGGTCGCCGGCCGAGTGGGGTTCTTCCTGCGCGTGGACGACTTCGACGCCGCCTACCGGCGCATGACGGCCGCCGGTGTCGAGTTCATCACCGCGCCTCGCACCGAACCCTACGGCCAGGTCGCCGTCTTCCTCGACATCTCCGGCAACCGCTGGGACCTACTAGGCCCCGCCGCCTGACCACCACACCCCAGAGCGGCCCCACAGCGACCACCAGCAGCGCGGACTTGACAACCCCGAGACCACCCCCGCGTACGCGGGGAGCAC
>NZ_JBIQHY010000114.1:0-22367 GCF_044508335.1 Actinomadura sp. | reverse complement strand
CGATACGGTGATGGGCGCGATAGAAGTCGCCAAAGGCTGGGAACTCGCCGAGTCACGATCTTTCGATGAGTGGCTCAGCCGGAAACTGGAAGACGAGAACGCCTTCGAGGAGGAGTTCGACGAAGAACGGGCGGCCGGTGACACCGTTCTCCGCTACCGCCGGGATGGCTCCCCGCGACCCGTCTCTCCCTTCAACGTGAGGTGGGTCCGCTGACCCATATCGCCTGATTTGACCGGATTTTGGGGGTTCTTGGGGCAACGGGTTCCTTGAGCCTGGGTACGGCGCTGCATATCGCCGAAGCGTCCAGTGGGGGAGGAGACGCCGAACATGACTGTGACTGCGCCGACCAAGGCCGTGTCGCCCCGGGAATGGGCCGACGCCTTCGCCGCGGCCAGCAACGACGATCCCGAGATCCAGGCCCACGGGAAGTACTTCACCTGCACCTACCTGCTAGACGCCACCGACCACACCTACGCGATCAAGGTCGAGTCGGGGCGCGTGACCGATGTCGTGGTGGATCCGGGTCCGCTCGACGTCCCCTACCAGTTCGCGATCCGCGCGAGCGCCGAGACCTGGCGAGGGTTCGGTCAGCCGGTGCCGCCCCCGATGCACCACGGGATCTGGGCGGCCACCTTCCAGCGCGACATGCGGCTGGACGGAGACATCCTGGTCCTCATGCAGAACCTTCGCTGCATCACCCGGCAGATCGAGCTGCTCCGCGTCGTCGGATCGCCCGCCTGAGGAAGGAGATCACAGTGAGCAAGGTATCCCCCGTCACCGGGCACTACGTGACCGTCGAAGCCGACGGCGTCGAATACAAGGTCTTCTACCTCGAGAACGGCACCGGGCGGCCGCTGGTCTGCCAGCACACCGCCGGCTGCCACAACCACCAGTGGCGCGGCCTGCTGGAGGACGAGGAGATCACGGCGAACCACCGCGTCATCGCCTACGACCTGCCCCGCCACGGCAAGTCCGACCCGCCGGAGAACCGCGAATGGTGGAAGGAGGAGTACACCCTCACCGCGGACCACTACGTCAACTTCATCGTCGCGCTGTGCGACGCCCTCGAACTCGAAGACCCCATCTTCATGGGCTCCTCCTTCGGCGGGAACGTCGCGCTGCAACTCGCGCTGCGGCGGCCCGACCGGTTCGCCGGCGTCCTGTCGGTCGAGGGCGCGGACTACTCGCCCGGGTTCTACCTCGACTGGTGGCAGCACCCGCACGCCAACGCCGCGCAGGTCTGCGCGAGCGGAGTGTGGGACCTGATGGCGCCGCAGTCGCCGGAGGCCGACCGCTGGAAGACGTGGTTCTACTACTCCCAGGGCTCCGAGGCCTTCAAGGGCGACCTGTACTTCTACAGCGTCGACCACGACCTGCGGGACCGCCTGCACGAGATCGACGGGAACCGGTGCCCCGTCGTGATGCTCACCGGCGAGTACGACTACCTGACGACTCCGGAGGACAGCGCCCGCACCGCGGACGCGATCCAGAACGCCACCTTCATCAAGATGGACGAGATCGGGCATTTCCCGATGAGCGAGAACTACCCCGTGTTCCGCAACTACCTCCGGGAGGCCCTCAACATCGTCGAAAGGGAGAAGGTGCCGGCCTGACCCCGACGGAGTCCGAGTCGCGGCCAGAGCGACGGCCCGCACGCCCGGCGGCGTGCGGGCCGCCGCTCTGCCGGGCCGGGATGAGCATGGCCCGGTGGCTTGAGTTCGAGTCCTTTCCGGGCGATCCTGGGCGGGTCCCCGCAGCGACGGCGATAACACTGTGGTGGGTCATGGACGTGATCAACACCGCCGAGGTCCCGGCGGGGGAGCGGTTCGCGCTTTGGCATGAGGTGCACTCGAAGCTCTGGGTGCCTTTTGATCTGCGCTGCGAGCCGGCACTGGAGAGAGAGTTCCGGGGGCGGATCGACGTTTGCGCCTTCGGCGACGTGCAGGCGACGCTGATCACCACGATGCCGCACTCGATCCACCGCACGCCTGAACTCATTCGCCGATCAGATCCCGGCATATTCGCGCTGGGCTGCATCGTGCGCGGCGGCGTCATCGCAACGCAGGACGGCCACTGCGCCGATTTACGGGTCGGGGACCTGAAGCTGTGGGACCCTTCACAGCCGTATGTGGGCGAGTTCGCCCCGGACATACCGATGAGCCAGGTGCTGCTCCTGCGGTTCCCGCGCTCCTTGCTGCCACTGCCCTCCCGGGACCTGCGGCGGCTGAGCGCGGTCGGCATCCCCGGCGCCAAAGGCGTCGGTGCGCTGACGTCGCAGTTCATGCTCCAGCTCGCTCGGCACATGCACGAGCTCAGCCCGGCCGACGCCACCCGGTTGTCCACCCTGACCGTGGATGTGCTGACCGCGGCGCTGGCCGGGGCGCTGGACGCTCAGGCCGTCGTGCCGGCCCACACCGGGCGGCGAGCGCTGATGGCCCAGATCCACGCCTTCATCCGCGCGAACCTGGGCGACCCTGATCTGACTCCGGGCGCGATCGCCGCGGCGCACCATATCTCCCTGCGCTATCTGAACAAGCTGTTCCAGGCCGAAGGGCGCACCGTCGCCGGCTGGATCCGCGAGCGCCGCCTGGAACGATGCCGCCGTGACCTTGCCGAGCCCCGGCTGGACGACCGCACGATCAAAGCGATCGCGGCCCGGTGGGGGTTCACCAACTCCGCGCACTTCAGCCAGGCGTTCCGCAGCGCCTATGGCCTGTCGCCACGCGAGTTCCGTCAGCAGCGCGCGACAGTGCCCGCGGACTGAAAGTACCTGCGCAGTCATCACCTGAACCTGGTTACGCGGCGGCGGAGCGCCGCGTAGGCCCGAAGGATGGCCGGGACGACGACGTACACGACCGCGGGAACGACGATGCCCGTGACCACCAGGGTGCGCGCGGGAAGAGAGAGGGATCCGAGGGCGAATCCCAGCAGCGTCTGCGTGACCATGAGCATGCCGTAGACGGCCAGCCACGTGAACAGGGCTCGCAGATGAATCGAGGGGGCCGCGGGGGCGTCCAGCCGTGGGCGGACCGGGGGCATGACATCTCCTTGTGTTCCGGTACGAGGAATTCCAACTACCGAGTTGGAGTTTGCCACACGCGCCGGCCGAAGTCCAACCAGCGAGTTGGATTTTGGCGTATCCTCAGGTCATGGCATGGGACACACAGAGGACCAGGCGGCTGATCCTGGACGCCGCGGTCGCCGAGTTCGCCGCTCAGGGCCCGGAGGCGGCCCGGATGGACCGCATCGCCGCCGAGGCGGGGGTGAACAAGGAGCGGATCTACTCCTACTTCGGCAACAAGCGGCAGCTGTTCGCGATCGTGCTCACCAAGGAGCTGGAACGCCTGGCCGAAGCCGTGCCGTTGGACGAGGAGACCGCGTCCGACCTGGGGGAATATGCCGGGCGAGTGTTCGACTACCACCGTGCGCACCCGCACTTCATCCGGCTGCTGCACTGGGAAGGACTCCACACCCCGGCGGGTGAGCCGGTGGCGGCCCAGGCCGAACGGACCGCCCACTACGCCGACAAGATCGCCGCGTTGGCGGCGGCGCAGCGATCACGACGCCTCAACCCCGGGATACCGCCCCAGGACCTGCTCTACGCGGTCATCGCCCTGGCCGGATGGTGGTTCGCGACCCCCCAGATGCAGCGGATGCTGATGCCCGGCCTCAACGACGATCCAGACGGCCGGCGCGCCGCTCTCGTCCGTCTCGTCCGCATCCTCAGCCGAACCGATCCGTGATCTGCCGCATCTCGGCGAAGCCTGATCTGGGCACCCGAGGCCACGCCGCCGCGTCCGGGCGGTCGCCGGCCCCACCCCCGCCCGCACCCGGCGACGAGCCGCCGCGCGCGGGCGGGGCGCTGGACGACCGCACCGCCTCCGCCGGCGGTGCCGCCTCCGCCGGCGGTGCCGCCGGTGGACGCGGAGCTTCGCGGATCAGGAGGGTTCGGTGGCCGCGGTCCGGCCGTGCGGGCGGGTGAACGCCCGTGCCGGTCCGCGCACCTGGAGCCCGACGAGCTGCCCGAGCGCCGGCGACTCGTCCCCCAGCACCCGGGCCAGCACGGGCGTGCCGCCTTGCCGCAGGACGAGCCGGACCAGGGCGTCGTGGCCGAAGTAGTCCACGGTGTCGACCACGGCCTCGGCGGCCCCGGGTCGCGGTGCGCCTATCAGGATCTGCTCGGGGCGCAGGGCGACGTCCACCGGTCCGGTCGCGCCGCCGTCCGCCAGCGGCAGGCTGCCGAGCGGGGTCGCGACATGATCCTCCTGGGCCTCGCCCGGGATGACGGTCATGTCTCCGAGCACGCCGGCCGTGGTCCGGTCCGCCGGTGTCGAGTAGACCTGCTTCGGCGGCCCGACCTGGACGAACCGTCCGTCCCGCATGATCGCCACCTGGTCGGCGAAGGAGAGGGCCTCGCCTTGGTCGTGCGTCACCAGCAGCACCGTCGCGCCGGTGGCGGCCAGAGCGTCGGCCACGGCCCGCCGGGTCGAGACGCGCAGCCCGGCGTCGAGGGAGCTGAACGGCTCGTCGAGCAGCACCAGGCCGGGGCGGCGGGCGAGCGCGCGGGCGAGCGCGACGCGCTGCTGCTGCCCGCCGGACAGCTGTTCCGGACGGCGGTCGGCGAGGCCGGCGGGGAGGCCGACCAGGTCGAGCAGCTCCGCGACCCGTGCGGTGTCCCGGCGCTTGCGGCGGGGCAGGCCGAACGTGATGTTTCCGGCCACGGTCAGATGAGGGAACAGGTTGCCTTCCTGCGAGAGGTAGCCGATCCCCCGGCCCTCGGGCGGTATCGCGTACCCGGGGCGCAGGACGACCCGCTCGCCGATGCGGACCTCGCCGGCGTCCACCGTATGGAAGCCGGCGATCACCCGCAGCAGGGTCGTCTTGCCGCAGCCGGAGGCTCCGAGGATGGCCGTGGCCGATCCGCTCTCGACCACCAGGTCGACTCCGTGCAGGACCTCGGTGTCGCCGTAGGAGGCGCTGACACCGGTGACGGCCAGGCGCGTCATGGCGTCACCGCCCGCTTGCGCAGGACGAGCCAGGTCATGGGCGCGGAGAGGATCACCATCGTGACGGCGTAGGGCGCGGCGGCGCCGTAGTCGAGGGTGCTGCTCGCCTCCCAGAAACCGGTGGCCAGGGTGCTGGTTCCGGTCGGTGCGAGCAGGAGGGTCGCGGTCAGTTCGGTAGTGGTGGCGATGAAGACCAGGGCGAAGCCCGCCAGGATCCCGGGCAGGGCCAGCGGGACGACGACGCGGCGCACGGCCCGCCACGGGCTGTCGCCGAGCGCGCGTGCCGCCTCCAGCAGCGGGGTCGGCGCCTGCGCGAGCGCGGCCCGGATGGAGATCAGCGCACGGGGCAGGAAGAGGACCGTGTAGGCCACCACGAGCAGAGTCGCGCTCTGGTACAGCCCGGTGAGCCACCGGATGGCGAGCGTCACCAGGGCCAGGCCGACGACGACACCTGGCAGTGAGCTGGTCAGGTAGCAGAGCCGCTCGATGGCCGTGGTGACGGGCGTCTGCCGTTGCCGGAGCAGCAGGGCCACGGGGAACGCGGCCACGCACGAGGCGGCCGCGGCGGCCACCGCCAGGGCGATCGTCGAGCCCAGCGCGGTGGCCAGGCCGGCGCCGTCGAGGGCGGCGGTCGGCGCGGCGAGCCAGCGGCCGAGACTGTACGCGGGCACGCCGAGCGCGAGGGCCACCAGCAGGGTGAGGGCCGCCAGGCTGGGCGTGAACCACCAGCCGAGGGGCCGGGGCTCGGGGCGTCGGATGACCCCGGAGCCGATCCGTGCGTGGCCCCGGCGCCCACGCCAGAGGTGTTCGACGGCCAGCACCGCCGCGCACAAGCCGATCAGCACCACGGCCAGCATGCTGCCGGTGCCGGTGTCGAACGCGGCCTCGTACTGGTCGAGGATGGCCGTGGTGAACGTCGGGAAGCGCAGCATGGCGAGCACGCCGAACTCGGCGAGCAGATGGAGCGCCACGAGCAGGCACCCGCCCAGGAGGGCCGGGCGCAGCTGCGGCAGGACGATGCGGGCGAACGCGCGCCACGGGCCGAGGCCGAGCGAGCGCGCGGTGTCCTCCCAGGATCGGTCCAGCCCGCGCAGCGCCGCGGACACCGGCAGGAACACGAACGGAAAGTACGAGAGCGTGGTGATCAGCACCGCCCCGGTCAGCCCCGTCATCGATGGGCGCAGCGACACCCAGGCGTAGGCGTTGACGAACGCGGGCACGGCGAGCGGCGCGACCAGCGCGGCGCGCCACCAGCCCGCGCCCGGCAGCCGGGTGCGTTCCACCAGCCAGGCGGCGCCGGTGCCCAGTGCGGCGCACGCGCCCGTGGCCAGGACGACCAGCGCGACCGTGTTGCGCAGCAGCTCACCGATCCGCGGCCGGACGACCTGGGCGATCACCTCGGACCCTCCCTGGCTCAGCGCGGTGACCAGCACCACGACGATCGGGAGCACCGTCACCGCGGTCACCAGCACCGCGGCCCCGAGCAACGAGCCGCCGGCCGGTGCTCCGCGAGCGCGGGTCGCGGCGCGGGCCTTCGGCATGGCCTTGGTTGCGCTCACGGTCAGATGATTCCCGCCTGCGTCATCAGCTTGATCACCTTGGGTCCGTCGAGCGTGTACGGGTCGATCTTGGGGGCCTGGAGCGACTTCAGCGGAGGAAGCGCCGGGTCGGACGGCTGGCCCTTGCCGACGGCGTACTGCATGGACTTGCTGGCGCTGATGGCGGCCTGGCCCTTGGGGCCGGTGACCCAGGCCAGGAACTTCTGCGCGTCCGCCGGATGCTTGCTGGACGCGAGCACGCCCCCGCCGCTGATGCTGACGAACGCGCCCACGTCCTGGTTCTTGAAGTAGTGGAGCCGGGTGTTCTTGCTGCCGTCCTTGGTCAGCGCCTGGTCCCGGTACCAGTAGTAGTGGTACATGATCCCCATCGGCACCTGGCCGGCGTTGACGGCCTTCATGGTGGCGATGTTGTTCTGGTAGACCTTCGCGTTCTTCTTCAGGCCGGCCAGCCACTGGCTCGTCGCCGCCTCTCCCTTGGCCTCAAGGAGACCGGCGACGATCGCCTGGAAGTCCGCACCGGCCGGTGCGGCCCCCCACTTGCCGGCGTACTCGGGCTTGGCGAGGTCCATCATGGACGCCGGCAGATCGGCCTCCGAGACCATGCCCGGGTTGTAGACCAGGACGGTCGAGCGGGCCGCGATCCCGACCCACTTGCCGCTGCCGGGCCTGAACGCCGGGTCGACCTGGTCCAGGGTGGTCTGCTCGACCGGGGCCATCAGGCCGGCGTTCTGCACGACGGTGATCGCCGGCGCGTTCTCGGTGAGGAAGACGTCCGCGGGGGAGCGCTTGCCCTCGGCCACGATCTGGTTGCCCATCGAGGAGTCCGCGCCCTCACGGACCTGGACCTCGATGCCGGTGTCCTTGGTGAAGCCCTCGACCCAGGCGTCCATGAGGTCCCCGTGCTGCGCGCTGTAGATCGTGAGCTTGTCCGGGTCGAGCGCGGCCTCCTTGCCGCCCGAGCCGCATGCGGTGGCCAGGGCCATCACCACCAGGGCCGCTCCGACCACGGGGGCTTGGCGTAGACGTCGGTTCATCGAAGGGCCTCCTGTGGAGTCGAGGGAAGGGGTTCGGGGTCCGCCGCAGCCGCGCTGCCGTCTCGATGGAGCCGCCTGCCGAGCCGGGCGGTCAGCCGGGTGGCCGCCGACCAGGCGAGCAGGCCGATCCCGAGGGCGAGTCCGAAGTTGACCAGCGCCCAGTCGGTCGAGCGGTACACCTCGAAGTGGGTGACGTACACGTACAGGGACGCGCCCGCCAGGACGGCGAGAACGGGTACCAGCGGACGCGGCACCGGCAGTGTGCGCACCCAGACGATCAGCAGCAGTCCCGCGCCGATGGTGGCCTCGCGCACGGCGTTGTCCATGAAACCGGGCAACGTGGCGATGATCAGCACGCTCAGCAGCAGGCGCTGGCGGCGACCGGACGCCACCTGCGCGGCCCAGCCGATCGCGATCAGCCAGAGAACGGCCGGGGCCGTCCCGCGACCGGGCGGTGACGTCAGGTCGACGAAGTCGAGCCGGGCGGTCGCGCCGAGGAGCGCCACCCCGGCGGCCAGCGCGAACGGGGCCCGGGCATGGAGCCGCCGGACGGCCGGGACGCTCAGCAGCGCCGCGAAGGCCAGCAGGTTCCAGACGAGCGCCTCGATGAACCACAGCCGCCAGGTGGACGACCACCGGTCGCTGCCGAAGATCCAGTTGAGCATGACCAGGTTCGCGACGGAGTAGGTCCCCGTCGCGAGCCCCACCGCGGCGACCCAGACGGACGTGGGGACGGTGATGCGCGCGACCGTGGTCCAGACCCGGCGCCACGTCTCGCGCGCGGCCGGGGCGCTCGCCGCGAAGCGGGCGAAGTTGTAGCCCGCCACCCCGAGCAGGATGTGCGCGCCGCCGAGGACGCGGAACACGTGCGTGTGCGAGCCCACGATCGCGACGATCGCGAGCGCGCGCAGCACGATGGTCGTGTCCACCCGGGCGAACCGGCTCCGCCTCCGCGGCGCGTCCGTGGACAGTTCCCGGATCGGGCGCTGCGGCCAGTCCGCGGGCAGCGCGCCCAGCCGCTCCTCCAGGTGTATGGACAGCTCGACGTAGGACAGCGAGTCGCCGCCGAGGTCGACGAACGTCGAATCCGCGGTGGCGTCCGGCCGCGCGAGCAACTCGGCGTACAGCGCCACGAGCGCCGCGGTCGACGACCCGGCGGGCCGGTCGGCGGCCGCCGCGCCGATCAGGTCGAACGCCGGCCCGATGGCGGCGCGGTCGGGCTTGCCGCTGGCGTGCCGCGGCAGGGCCGGGACCGCGGCCACGGACAGGCGGTGGTGGGGCAGGCCCGTCGCCTTGACCAGCATCTGCCTGGTCCGCTCGGCCAGAGCGTCGTCGTCGCCTTGATCGGCGACCACGAGCGCGAGCAACCGTTCGTCCGTCCCGCCGACCAGCGCGGCGAGCCCGTCGGCGGCGAGAAGCTGCTCCACCCGCTCGACGTCGACCCGCACGCCGTTGATCTTGAGGAACGACGAGCGGCGCCCGACGATCTCCACCGTGCCGTCGGGCCGCAACCGGGCCAGGTCGCCGGTCGCCAGCTCCGTGATGTCACGGCCGCGGCTGAGATCGTCCGGCGCCTCGGCATAACCCAGCATGACGTTGGGCCCGGCGTAGTGCAGCTCGCCGACCCGGCCCGCAGGAAGCTCGCTTCGGCCGTCGCGCACGGTGAACCGGCCGGCTCCGATGGCGGACCCCACCGACGCCGGCTCCTGCAGGGCCCGTCCGGGCGCCGAGACGGCCATCCGAGCGGTGGCCTCGGTCTGCCCGTACATCAATCGCAGGTCCCACCCCTCACGGCGGCCGCGCGCCGCCCAGGCCCGGGCTTTAGCGGGGTCGAACCGCCCGCCGGCCTGGGTGACCAGGCGCAACGAGGGCACCGAGGCCGTGGGCGCCCCAGAGGACTCGAGCAGGTCGAAGGTATGCGGCACGCCGGACAGGGAGGTCACGCCGAATGCCCGCATCGCCTCCCACAGCTCCGGGTCGACGACCGAGCCGTCGGTGAGCAGGATCGACGCGCCGACCTGCAGATGGGAGTGCAGCACCGACAGGCCGTAGCAGTAGTGCAGCGGCAGGGTGGTCACGGCCCGGTCGGCCGGGCCGAGGCCGAGCGCCTCCGCAATGTCGGCGGCGTTCGCCTGCACCCCCTCCCGGGAGAGCCGGACCAGCTTCGGCGAACCAGTGCTCCCCGAGGTGGACAGCAGCAGGGCCAGATCGGGGTGCAGGTCGTGTCGGCCGTCCGGGACCGCTGACGTGACGACCCAGGTGCCGTCCCTGCGGCTCGCCAGGTCGTCAGGGGACCAGGCGTCGATCAGGTGCTGGGCCCGGCCCTGTGCTGCGAGGAGCACCACGTGCCCGGCGTTGAGCGCGGCGAGGTAGCTGACGATGCTCGGGACGGTGGCCTCGAGCTCCACCAGCACCAAGCGCCGTTCGCCGCCGCCCGGCCAGGCGGCCGCCTCAGCGTCCACCAGGCGCGCGAGCTCGGCGTACGACACCTGCTCGCCACCGGCGAGCAGAGCCGGCGCATCGCCCCGCTGCGACAGCGTTTCCGAACGCCAGAACGGCGCCCAACCCGTCTGAGGTCGGATCACGTCTTCCACAGTTAGGCAAGGCTAACCTACATTGATTGCCAGCGGAAGTTGGCAAAAACGTGACGCCCTGGGATCTACCTCACACGACCGAACGCTGTACAAAGACGATCTTGAACATGCGAGCCGAGTACGACGAGGCGCTCGACGCGGCTCACGACCTGGCGCGCTTCAAGCAGGTCCAAACCCTGCTGCGGCAGTGGCGCTTGCGGGCCATCGCCTACGGCCGTCCCGGCTACGAAGAGGCGGTGCAGGACGCCCTGCAGGGCAGGGAGGACAGCTTCGTCCGCTACACCCCTCCGGGCTGGGAAGGCCGGGTGTGACGTACCGCTGGGACGGCTTCCACGGACGCGCGCTGTACGAGCTGAACGGGCTCCCCAACGAAGTCCGTCACGGCCTACTACTTGAGCGCCTCCTCGACCTCTTGGAAACGCCGTGGGACGCGGTGCCTGAACGGCCAGGCCAGACAGCCATCAGACACGCTTCTTCGGCCCGAACGGCGAGGGCATGCTCACGCTGCTGGGTCGACGACGAGGCTGAGACGCTGCGCATCATCGACACCCTGTGGATGGGGTAGCGGCGGCCCGGGACGGCGAACCAGGACTCGGGCAGATACAGCTCCCGGTCGATCAGAACCCGCTTCCGGTCGGTGTTGGCATACGAGCAGAACACCCCGATCTGGCAGTTGGTGATCTTGCCGGCGGTGCCGGTGTACTGGCGCTGCACACCCGCCGAGCGGCGGCCCTTCTTCTCAAACCCGGTGTCGTCGACCACCAGCACCCCGTCGGCGTCGCCGAGCCGCTCGGCCACCTGCCACCGCAGCGCGTCCCGCACCTGGTCGGCGTCCCATCGGGCGTGGTTGAGCAGCCGCTGCATCCCGTCCGGCCGCGCGTCCCCGGCGAACTCCGCCAGCGACCAGCCGTTCTTGCGCTCCAGGGCGCTCAACAGCCCCAGCAGATACGACCGGGCCCGCAACAGTGGGCGGCACGGCCACCGCCGATCGTCTGGTTCCAACACACCCACACGATCACAGCGGTGGCCGTCTCACGTCCCGGCCTCGATCAGACCGAGATCTCCAAGTGCGGCTGGAGTACTATGCACGGTCACCCAGCCGGCGGCAACGGCGGCAACGGCCCGCACAACGGCGCTCCAGCGTCAGAGCCAGGGGGACAGGGCGGGGGCGTGCGGGGTGCGGCCGGTGAGCCATTCGGCCAGGGGGGCGGCGTTGCCCTTGGCCGCCTGCTTGGCCGCGGCGTCCGCGACCAGCGCGGCGTTGAGGTCGTCGGGCAGGTCGGCGAAGGTGACGCCGGCGTCCAGGTCGACGGTGTGGACCCAGACCTCCCTCGCCCGCATCCAGGGGATCTCCGTCGCCGGGACGGTGCGGCCCTGAGCGGTGACCACCTGGTTCTGCCAGGCGCCGGCCGGCAGCGCGTCCATGTCCGCGGCGAGCCGGCCGGCCGACTGGCGGACGAGGGCGCGCAGGTCGCCGGCGGGGAGCGCCGACAGCTCCTCGATCTCCGCGGCGCGCTGGTCCGGTCCCGCGTACATCCGGTTCTCCTCACCGGTCGCGGCCCAGCTCAGCAGGCGGCGCAGCGCCTCGGCGTTGCCGTGGACGTGGGCGACGACGTGCCGGCGCGTCCAGCCGGGCAGGCGGGTGGACGCCGACAGGTCGTCGTCGGTCAGGCCGTCCAGCGTGGCGAGGAAGAGGGCGGTGCCGCGGTCCGTCCAGCCGCGCGGGCTCATGCCGTCCTCGCGGTGTTCTCCAGGCGGCCGATGCCTTCCACCTCGGTGACGACGGTGTCGCCGCCGGCGAGGTAGCGCGGCGGCTTGCGGGCGTGCCCGACGCCTCCCGGGGTGCCGGTGGCCAGGACGTCCCCGGGCCGCAGGGTGACGATCGTGGAGGCGTACCGGACGAGGTCGACGGGGTCGAAGACCAGGTCCGACGTGTCGGCGCTCTGCGTCTCCTCGCCGTTGACCCGGCAGGTGATGGAGAGGGCGGGACGGACGCCGCCGGGCAGCTCGTCGGGGGTGACCAGGACGGGCCCGAGCGGCGTGGTGCCCTCGAAGGTCTTGCCCTGCAGCCACTCCCGGGTCCGGAACTGCCAGTCGCGCATGGTGACGTCGTTCATCACGGTGAACCCGGCGATGGCGTCCGCGGCCTCGCGCTCGGTGGCGCGCCGGACCGTCCGGCCGATGACCAGCGCCAGTTCGGCCTCCCAGTCCACGGCCGAGGACTCGGGAGCGAGCTGGATGTCGTCCGCGGGGCCGATGAGCGCCTCGGCGAACTTGGCGAACAGGGTGGGGTGCTCCGGCAGGTCGCGGCCCATCTCCAGGATGTGCTTGCGGTAGTTGAGCCCCACGCAGAGGATCTTGCGGGGCTGCGGCACGACGGGCGCGAGCGCGGTGTCCGGGCCCAGGGCGTCGCCGGACGCGGCCGCCGCCGCGTCCGCCCAGCCCTCGCGTTCGAGCAGCGCGCCCGCGTCGGGGGCGTCGAGCGGGACGTAGCCGCCGTCGTCGAGACGGGCGGCGCGGGTTCCCTCGGCGGTGCGGATGGTCGCGATCTTCACTGGGCGGTCTCCGAGGTCGTGGCGCGGTGCTGGTGCAGCCGCTCGAAGATGGGGGTGTCGCTGAAGCGGAACAGGTCGATTCCGGTCTCGGTCGCCAGCGACAGCTCCTGCCAGGAGGGGACGACGAACAGGTCGCCGCGCTCGGCGGTCCAGGTGCGTTCGCCCACGGTCACCTCGCCCGAGCCCTCGAAGACCTGGAAGACCGAGGAGCCGACCTCGCGGGCCGGGGCGGTGCTCGTGCCGGGTGCGAGCCGGTGGAACTCCGTCCGGAGGGTCTGCATCACATCGCCGCCGGTCGTCGGGTTGGTGTAACGGACGGCGGCGTGGCCGGGCTCGACCGTGGCCCGGTGCCCTTCGGACTCCAGGGCCAACTGCTCCGACAGGGCCCGGTCGGTGTGCTCCCACCGGTAGGCGAGCAGCGGCGTGGCCGGTGCCGGGGTCAGGTGGGTGAGGGGGCGCAGGCCGGGGTGCCCCCAGAGCCGCTCGGACCGGGAGCGCTCGGGCGCCTCCCGCGTCTCCACCTCGTCCGGCCCGAACTCGAAGAAGGTGGAGTCGGCGAAGTACTGGAAGGGGATGTCGAGCCCGTCGATCCAGGCCATCGGCTCGTCGGTGACGTTGTGGTGGCCGTGCCAGTGCCATCCGGCCTGCGGCAGGAAGTCGCCGCGCCGCATGGCGACGGGGTCGCCGTCCACGACGGTCCACACGCCCTCGCCCTCGACGACGAACCGGAAGGCGTTCTGCGTGTGCCGGTGCACCGGCGCGTCCTCGCCGGGATTGAGGTACTGGATCGCGGCCCACAGCGTGGGGGTCGCGAAGGGGCGGCCGCCGAGCCCGGGGTTGGCGAGCGCGATCGCGCGCCGCTCCCCGCCCCGGCCGACCGGGACGAGGTCGCCGGCGCGTTCGGCCATGGGCAGCAGCCGGTTCCAGCGCCACAGGTGCGGCAGTGCCCTCGACCGGGGGTACGGCGGCATCAGGTCGCCGATCTCGGTCCACAGGGGGATCAGCGATTCGGATTCGAAGTCGCGGTACAGCGCCTCCAGCTCCGGCGTCCGCGCCGGCTGGCCGTCGCCGTCGGTCGCGACGATGCGCACCGGGCTCGGATGGGTGGGCGTCATGGCTTCGGGCCCCCTCTGCGGTCGTGCTCGTGAGGTCGCGCCTTCGGGCGGTCCGCGGGCTCGGGCCCGGTCACCGGCACGAAGGGACGCGATGTGTGTCAACTGTACGCCGTCCGTCCATATTTTTACACATATGGCGCCGAGGGATGCTAGGCCGCCGGGTCGGACAGGCCCGCGACCTCGTCATAGAAGCGCTCGGCGGGCGGGCCGAGCAGGGAGTGGGCTTCGAGGAACATCTCGTGGGCCTCGCGGCCGACCCAGCCCGCCGGGAGCAGCTCGACCGGCAGGTCGGGGTCGCGGAAGGGGAACTTCCGGTAGTCGTAGGTCAGCCGCATGCGTTCGATCAGCGCTTCCCGGGGGCTGAGGTGCCCTGCGCGGTAGGAGGGGAGCCGGCCGCGGTAGGTGCGGAGCAGCTCGCGGTAGTCGTCGTTGAGGGTGTCCAGGTCCCAGCAGCGTGCGGCCATGTCGCGGTCGATGGGCAGGCCGCGGGATTGGCAGCGCAGGGTGTCGAGTCGTACGGCGGGTTGGTCGGCGAAGTTCTCCAGGACTTGCTGGACGCGGTCGTGGGGGCAGATGTAGGTGGAGGGGGCCAGGGGTCCGAAGCCGAGCCAGGCCAGTTCTTTGCGGATGCGGTCGCGGACGGCGCGGTCGGTTTCGGGGACGGAGTAGATGACCATGTGCCAGGTGCGGTCCCAGTCGTCTCTGACCCGGTCGAAGATCCGTGAGCGGCCTTCGTCGAGGAGGCGCAGGCTGCGGGGGTTGAGCGAGTAGACGCTTTCGCGGCCTTGGCGGTGGGCGTCGAACCAGCCCTCCTTGCGCAGCCGGGACAGCACCACCCGCACGGTGCTCTCCCCGATGCCGAAGCAGCCCATCAGGGTGCTGAGCGTGCGCATCCGCGCGGACCCTCCGCGGTACCGGACGTAGTCGCCGAAGAGATCGAACACCACGGACCTGGGCTTCACCGGCGGGCTCCTCCTGTCGACGCGTGCTCACCGACTATCTCATGCTCGGCGGCCGTCGCCGGAGTGACCGACGACGTGGCGCAGCCACGGCGGGCTTTCCCCTAATTAGTTTCATTCTATTGACGTACGTCCTGAGATTGACACATACTCCTGGCCATCCTTCCCGGATCGAAAGAGGCCGGATCGAAAGAGGGAGGCGGCCATGAGCCCACCACCTGCGCGCATCGCCCGGCGCACCGAGCTGACCGTCATGGCTCTGTGCTTCGCGGTGATCGTCTTTGACGGCTACGACCTGATCGTTTACGGAGCGACCCTCCCCGGCCTCCTGGAGTACGAGGACTGGGGCCTGACCAAGACGGAGGCCGGCGCGATCGGCAGCTACGCGCTGATCGGGATGCTCGCCGGAGCGCTCGTCGCGGGCGCCGTCACCGACCTCATCGGCCGCCGCCGGGTCCTGATGATCGGCGTCACCTGGTTCTCCATCGCGATGATCGGCTGCGCGCTCGCACCGAGCCCCACCTGGTTCGGCGCGTGCCGGCTGCTCGCCGGCCTCGGCCTCGGCGGGGTCATGCCGACCGCCGTCGCCCTCACCGCCGAGTACTCGCGGGCCGACCGGCGCAGCCTCAACAACGCGATCATGTTCTCCGGGTACTCGGTGGGCGGCGTCCTGGCCGCCGTCCTGACCATGAACCTCATGCCCGACCACGGCTTCCGCGTCATGTACTGGACGGGCGCGTTCCCCCTGCTGCTCGTCCCGGTGCTGTGGCGGCTGCTGCCGGAGTCGGCGAGCTTCCTGGCCGCGCGCGGCCGCCACGCGGCCGAGGCCCGCGCCGCCGCCCGGCCCGCCGCGTCCGGACCGTCCCGCGGGCACCTCGCCGAGCTGTTCGAACGCCGGCACCTGCTGCCCGCCCTGCTGTTCGCGCTGACCAGCTTCCTCGGCCTGCTGCTGGTGTACGGCCTCAACACCTGGCTGCCGCAGATCATGAAGTCGGCGGGCTACCCGCTGTCCGGCTCGCTGCTGTTCCTCGTCGTGATGAACGCCGGCGCGGTGTTCGGCACGATCCTCGTCGCGCCGCTCGGAGACCGGCTCGGCATGAAGCCCGTGACCGGGGCCGCGTTCCTCACCGCGGCCGTCTCCATCACGCTGCTCAGCCAGACCACGGCCGAGCCGGTCATGTACGCGCTCGTGGCGGTCGCCGGCTTCGGCACCGTCGGCACCCAGATCATGGTCAACGCCTACGTGGCGATGCACTTCCCCGCCCAGGTCAGGGCGACCGCTCTGGGGTGGACGCTCGGGATCGGCCGCCTCGGCGCCATCCTCGGCCCGACGTTCGGCGGGTACCTGCTGGCCGCGGAGGTCGACGTGTCCTGGAACTTCTACGCCTTCGCGATCCCGGCCGCGGCCGGCGCCGCCCTGGTGCTGTTCCTGCCCGCGAAGGAGAAGGCGGCGATCCCCGCCGAGGCGGGAGTCACGATGCCCGCCTGACGCGCGGACGGTCGCCGCCCCGGCGACCGTCCGGACCGGCGACGACCAGCAAGGATCGGCGGCGCGGCGGATTCGCCGGGTACGACCGTACGGGGATCTTCGACAGGAGGCAGGTATCCCATGGTGTCCAGGATCGCGTGCGTGGGAGGCGGCCCCGGAGGGCTGTTCTTCGCGACGCTGATCAAGCAGGCCGACCCCTCGGTGGAGGTCACGGTCTTCGAGCGCAACCGGCCGGACGACGTGTTCGGGTTCGGCGTGGTGTTCTCGGACGCGACCCTCGCCGGCATCCACCGGGCCGACCCGGTGCTGCGCGAGGCGCTGGCCGACCAGGGACGGCACTGGGATTCCATCGAGGTCCGGCTGAAGGGCGAGCGGATCAGCTGCGGCGGCAACGGCATGGCCGCGATCCACCGCAGGACGCTGCTCGCTCTGATGCGGGCCCGCGCCACCGAGGTCGGCGTCGACCTGCGCTACGGCGCCGAGGTCTCCGGCCCCGAGGAGCTGGCGGACTACGACCTGATCGTCGCCGCGGACGGGACCAACTCGCGGTTCCGCGAGCGCCTCGCCGCCGAGCTGCGGCCGGAGGTCGACGTCGCGACCGCCAAGTTCATCTGGTTCGGCACCGACTACATGTTCGACGGGCTGACGTTCGTCCACCAGCGCGGCCCGCACGGCGTGTTCGCCGTCCACGGGTACCCGATCAGCAAGGACGTCAGCACCTTCATCGTGGAGACCGACGAGGAGACCTGGCGCGCCGCCGGGCTGGACGAGTTCGACGCCGCGAGCCCGCCGGGGCCGAGCGACGAGAAGACCAGGCGCTACCTGGAGGAGCTGTTCGCCGAGCAGATCGACGGGCGCCGGCTCCTGGTGAACAACTCGCGCTGGGCCAACTTCCGCACCCGGCGGGCGCACCGCTGGCACGCGGGCAAGGTCGTCCTGCTCGGCGACGCCGTGCACACCGCCCACTTCTCCGTCGGGTCCGGGACGAAGATGGCGATGGAGGACGCCGTCGCGCTCGCCGCCGGCCTCGCCGGCCATCCCGGCGACCTCGACGCGGCGCTGGCCGCCTACGAGGCGGCCCGCAAGCCGCCGGTGGAGAAGATCCAGGGCTCGGCCCGGCCGAGCCTGGCCTGGTGGGAGCACTTCGGCCGGTACCACGACGCCTTCGACCCGCTCCAGTTCGCCTTCCACTTCCTGTCCCGCAGCATCGGCAAGTCCAAGCTGGCCCGCCGCGACCCGGGCTTCGTCGCCGACGTCGAGGCCGACTGGCGCAGGCGGCACGGCGCGGCACCGCTGGACTCGCCGATCAGGGTTGGCTCCCACGTCTCCACCGGGCGTCTCGCGACCGTCGAACCGTCCCCGGACGGCGCCGTCGCGGCCCTGCCCGGCGGGGCACGCGTGCCGTTGCGGGACGTGACGGCAGCCGGCGCGGGCCAGGGCCTCTGGCTCGCCGCACCGGAGGCCGAGTCCGATCTGCCCGGCGTGTTCGGACGCCTCGCCGCCGCCGTGGACACCGGACCGCGTCCGCTGGTGGCCGTGCACGGCGGGACCCCGCTCACCCGGGTCCTGCTCGCCGAGCAGGCCCGGCTGGGACACGGCGTCCCGGCCCTGATCGTGGAGGAATCCCTGAACGACGACCGTGCCGAGACGCTGCTGCTGTCCGGCCGGGCCGACCTGGTCGGCTCGCAGACCGCCGGGCGGCCCGCGTGAACGGTGACCTGACCCCCCTGTTCGCTCCCTCCGGCGTCGTCGTGATCGGCGCCTCCCGCCAGGGGAACAAGCTCGGCGCGGCCATGGCCCGCTCGCTCGCGGGATTCCCCGGCGCCCGGGCGCTCGTCAACACCCGCGACCCCGACCCGGCGGCGGGCGTCTTCGCGTCCGTGGCGCAGGCCCGCGCGCACACCGGCGCCGACCTCGACCTCGCCGTGCTCTGCATCCCCGCCGCGGCCTGCGCCGACGCGCTCGTCGAGGCCGCCGCGGCCGGCTGCCGCGCCGCGCTGGTCTGCGCGGGCGGCTTCGGAGAGATCGGCGCGGCCGGCCGGGAGCCCGAGCGCGCCCTCCGCCGCGCCGCCGAGGAGACCGGCGTCCGGCTGCTCGGCCCCAACACCTCCGGCTTCATCGCCCCCGGCCGGGGCCTCACCGCCAGCTTCGTGCCCGGCGCGGCCCGGGTGCCCTCCGGCGGCATCGCCGTCGTCGCGGCCAGCGGCGGCGTCAACCACGCGCTGGCCTTCGAGCTCGCCACCGCCGGCAACGGCGTCAGCCTCGGCGTCGGCATCGGCGCGGGACTGGACGTCACCGCCGCCGACGTCCTCGACCACCTCGCCGAGGACCCGGAGACCACGGCGGTCGCCCTGCAGCTGGAGACCGTCCCGGACGGACCGCGCCTGGTGGCCGCCCTGCGCCGGCTGACGGCGGTGAAACCGGTCGCCGCCCTGGTGGTCGGCCGGACCGACGTCGGCGACTTCGCCCGCTCCCACACCGGCGCGCTCGCCACGTCCTGGCACACCGCCCGCGCCGCCGTCCGCGACGCCGGGGCCGTGGTGGTCGACGACGAGCGGGAGCTCGTCGACGCGCTCACCGCCCTGTCGAAGGTGCGGCTGCGCCCGGCCGCCGACCCCGGCCTCGGCATCGTCACCGCCCAGGCCGGCCCCGGACTGCTCCTGACCGACCGGACCCGCGCCGACGGCGTCCGCGTCCCCGAATTCTCCGCCGCCACGCAGGCCCGCCTCGGCGAACTGCTCCCTCCCCTGACGTTCCAGCGCAACCCCGTGGACACCGGACGTCCCGGCGAGACCTTCCCCGCCCTGCTGGAGGCGGTCACCGCGGACGAGCGGATCGACCTGCTCGCGGTCTACGCCCTGACGGAACCGGGCAGCGTCGACCTGGCCGCGGCGGCGGAGTCGGCCGGCCTGCCGTCCGCAGCCCCCGCGGTCGTCGCCGTCGGCGGCCCGGACGAGGAGGTCCGCGAGCAGCGGGCCCGGCTCCACAAGCTCGGCGTGCCCGTGCTCACCACCCCGGCAGCCGCGGCCGGCGCCGTCCGGGCACTGGTGACCGACGCCCGGCAGCGCGCGGAACGCGGCACCGGCGGGGAGGCCGCGCCCGGGATCGCCCTCCCCGCGGGCCCCCTCGACGAGCACGCCGCCAAGACGTTCCTCTCGGAACTCGGCATCCGCACCCCCCGGCGCCGCCCCTGCGCCACGCGGGAGGAGGCGCACCGGGCGCTCGCCGACCTCGGCGCGCCGGTGGCGGTCAAGGTGCTGGACGCGCGGATCCTGCACAAGACCGAGGCGGGCGGGGTGCGGCTCGACGTCCGCACCCCGGCCGACCTCGACGCCGCCCTGGACGCCATCGGCGCCGACCGCGTCCTCGTCGAGGCCATGGCGCCCGCCGGCGTCGACCTCGTCGTGGGCGTCCGCCGCGACCCCGTGTTCGGCCCCGTCGTCCTCGCCGGCCTCGGCGGCACCGCGGCCGAGGCCCTCGCGGACGTGGCGATCAGGCTCGCCCCCGTGGCCCCGGCGACCGCCGCGGCCATGCCGGACGACCTGGCGGCGGGCGGGCTGCTGCGCGGATGGCGCGGCGGACCCGTCCTTGACCAGCGGGAGTTCGGCGTGCTGGTCTCGAAGCTGTCCGCCGCGCTGGCCGCGAGCCCCGACGTCGCCGAGATCGAGATCAACCCACTGCGGCTCACCACCGACGGACTCATCGCCCTGGACGCCGTCGTCGTCCGCCAGGAGGAAGACCATGCCTGAAACGACACGTCCCAGCCGGACATCCGACCATGTCGTCCCCTGGCCGGAGGAGGCGGCCCGGCGCTACGTCCAGCAGGGTTACTGGCGGGGCCGCACCATCGGCGACGAGGTGCTCGCGGTCGCCGACGCCCGCCCCGACGCGGTCGCCCTCGTCGAGGAGGGGCGCAGGCTGACGTACCGGGACCTGGCCGACCGCGCCGACGCCGCCGCACTGCGCCTGGCCGACCTGGGGCTGCGCCCGGACGACCGGATCATCCTGCAACTGCCCAACACCGTCGAGTTCGCCGTCCTGACCCTCGCGTGCCTGCGCCTCGGCGTGATCCCCGTGATGGCGCTGCCCGGCCACCGCAGGCACGAGATCGCCTACCTCGCCGAGCACGCCGAGGCCGTGGCGATCGCCGTCCCGGACGACCTCAAGGGCTTCGACCACCAGGCGATGGCCGCCGCGATCCGGCAGGACGGCCCGTGGCTCCGGCACCTGCTGGTGCTGGGCAAGCCGACGGCCCCGGGCGCGGTGGACCTGCACGCGCTGTGCGCCGCACCGGACGGACCCGCCCCCCGCGCGGCCGTGGACTCCTACCGTCCGGACAGCCGCTCGGTCGCGCTCTTCCTGCTGTCGGGCGGCACCACCGGGCTCCCCAAGCTCATCGCCCGCACCCACGACGACTACGTCTACAACGCCAGGCGCAGCGCGGAGGTCTCCGGCTTCGGACCGTCCACCGTCTACTACGCGTCGCTCCCGCTCGCCCACAACTTCCCGCTGGCGTGCCCCGGACTCCTCGGCACCCTGCTCTGCGGCGGCCGCACCGTGATGGGCTCGCACCGTCCCGAGGACGCCTACGCCGCCATCGAACGCGAGCGCGTCACCGCCACGTCCGTCGTCCCCGCCATCGCCCAGCGCTGGATCGACCACCGCCAGGCCGACCCGGACCGCGACCTCAGCTCGCTGGAGGTGCTGCAGGTCGGAGGCGCACGCCTCGCCGACGAGGTGGCCCGCCGCGTCCGTCCCACGCTGGGCTGCACCCTCCAGCAGGTCTTCGGCATGGCGGAGGGCCTGCTCAACTACACCCGCCTGGACGACCCCGAAGACGTCATCTGCACGACCCAGGGCCGTCCGATATGCGCCGACGACGAGATCCTGGTCGTGGACGATGCGGGCCGGCCGGTGCCCACCGGCTCCCCGGGCCTCCTCCTGACCCGCGGCCCCTACACCCCGCGGGGCTACTACCGGGCCGCGGAGCACAACGCGCGCGCGTTCACCGAGGACGGCTGGTACCGCACCGGCGACATCGTCCGGCTCCGCCCCGACGGCAACCTCGTCGTCGAGGGCCGCGACAAGGACATGATCAACCGGGCCGGGGAGAACATCTCGGCGGAGGAGATCGAGAACTTCGCCTACCAGATCCACGGCGTCACCCTGGCCGCCGCCGTGGCGATGCCCGACCCCGACCTGGGCGAACGCGTCTGCCTCTACGCCGTGACCGACCGCGACGTCACCCTCCGGGACGTCCACGACGTCATGGAGCGAGCAGGCGCGGCCCGCTTCAAATTCCCCGAGCGCCTGGAAGTGGTGGATACCCTCCCCACCACCAAGGTAGGCAAGATCGACAAGAAGTCCCTGAGAGCCGACATCACCCGCCGCCTGGACGAGGAGCTCCAGAAGACGCCCTGAGGGCGGGCCACCCCCTCATGCGGCGTCCGCGTCCTGCGGTATGCCGCGTGTCCAGCCACGGCGCTCCCATCCTTCTCGCGGAACCAGACGCCCGTTGTCGGCGTCAGGGCGGTGTCCGGTTGCGGCGGATGTGGCGGATGACCTGTTGTGGCCGGGGCGGCGGGTCGATGATGTCGGCCATGACGGGGCGCATACTGACCTGGACGGGCGGGCTGATCGCGGCCGCATCGGCGATCGGGCTGATCGTGTACTTCGCGGTGCGGGGGTTCCACTGGGTCGACGTGGTCGGGGTGATCGGCGCGGTGGTCGGGATCGCCGGGCTGGTGTTGGCGGTGTACGGGATGATCCTGGCCCGCCGCGCCCCCCACGAGCGGCCCGACGCGATGCCGGGCCAGCGGTCGGTCGACATCGGCGGCAACGCCACCAGCGACGGCATCGTGTCCACCGGCGACAACGCGACTAATACCCAGATCACCGGCACCGCGTCCGGGCAGGGGCGCTTGAACCAAGCCGGCCGGGACGTGAACATCAACGACCAATGAGCATTCCGCCACCAGGCGCGTCCGGCCGCACCGAGGGCGGCCTTGGGGCTGCCGGGGAACCGGTAGCGCGCCCCCAGCACGCGGATGCCCAG
>NZ_JBIQHY010000224.1:0-3081 GCF_044508335.1 Actinomadura sp. | reverse complement strand
CTAGGGCGCCGTCAGGACCACCGGCCCGTCGCCCGTGATCACGATGCTGTGCTCGAAGTGCGCCGCCCGGCTCCCGTCCCTCGTCGCGACGGACCATCCGTCGTCCAGGGTCACCGTCGCGTCGCGCCCGCTCTCGGTCACGAGCGGCTCGATGGCGATGGCCAGCCCCTCCCGGAGTCGCATCCCGCGCCCCCGGCGGCCCGTGTTCGGCACCGGCGGGTCCTCGTGCATCTCCGTCCCGATGCCGTGCCCGCCGGACCCGTCCGCGATGCCGTAACCGGCGTTCCTGGCGGTCTCCTCCACCGCCGCCGACACGTCGCCCAGCCGGTTCCCCGGCACTGCCCGGTCGATGGCCCGCTCCAGCGCGACCCGCGTCGTCTCGACGAGCCGCACGCCGGCCTCGTCGCCCGTCCCGACCATGAACGACACGGCCGCGTCCCCGCAGTACCCGTTGAGCCGGGCGCCGCAGTCGACGGTCACGAGATCACCCTCCCGCAGAACCCGCCCGTCCGGGATCCCGTGCACCACGACCTCGTTGATCGACACGCAGATGTTCGCCGGATACGGATAGGGCGCCCAGGACGGCTTGTAGTGCAGGAACGGCGACGTGGCCCGCTCCTCCCGCAGCACCCGCGCGGCAACCGCGTCCAGCTCCCTGAGCGGCACGCCGGCCTCGGCCGTCTTGCTCACGTCGCGCAGGATCCGGGCGACGACCCGCCCCGCGTCCCGCATGCGCTCCCACTCCCGTGGGCTCCGGTAGGTCACCATGGCGAAGATTCTAATACCAGTATTAGAATACCAACATGGTGCGCACCCCACTGACCGACGAGCAGCGCGACCGGGGCAGGGCCCTCGGCCAGATCCTCCGCGCCGCCCGCGGCCCCCGCCCGGCCGCCGCCGTCGCCCACGAGGCCGGCATCTCCCTCGACACCCTCCGCAAGATCGAACGCGGCGCCATCGCCGCCCCCGCGTTCTTCACGGTCGCGTCCCTGGCCCGCGTCCTCGACCTGGACCTCACGACCCTCGCCGAGACTCTGTCCGAATTCGACCGAACCACTCCGGACGCGGCCGCGTCATAGAACACGAGAGCGCGCCGGCCCCTTCTGCGGGGGATGGGGCCGACGCGCTCCTCGAAACGAGATCACCGGTAGTTCACGAACTGCAGCGCCACGTCGAGGTCCTTGCCCTTGAGCAGCGCGATGACCTGCTGCAGGTCGTCCTTCTTCTTCGAGCTGACCCGCAGCTCGTCCCCCTGGATCTGGGCCCGCACACCCTTCGGCCCCTCGTCCCGGATGATCTTCCCGATCTTCTTGGCGTCCTCCTGGGAGATGCCCTCCTTGAGGCCGACGCCCAGCTTGTACAGCTTCCCGGACAGCTTCGGCTCGCCCGCGTCGATCGCCTTCAGCGAGATCCCCCGCTTCACGAGCTTGTCCTTCAGCACGTCCAGCACCGCGTTGGCCCGCTCCTCCGTGTTCGCCTGGATCTCGATCGACTCACCCGACCACTTGATCCCCGCGTCCACGTTCCTGAAGTCGAACCGGTTGGCCACCTCCTTGGCGGCCTGGTTCAGCGCGTTGTCGACCTCCTGCCGGTCGAGCTTCGACACGATGTCAAACGACGAGTCGGCCACGGCCCACACATCCCCTCAGCAGCAACATCCGGATCCCCCGAGCGTATCGATCAACCCCGCCCGCCTCGATGTCACACCCACTCCCACGGTCCGCTATCCTTTCCAGTGCCATCGCGAAGGCGGGTTGCCCGAGTGGCCAATGGGAGCGGACTGTAAATCCGTCGGCTTAGCCTACCCAGGTTCGAATCCTGGACCCGCCACCCCAGCAGAAACAGCCCCTGACCAGGCATGACCCGGTCCGGGGCTGTTCTCGTTATGTCCGGCTGTCTCTGATCGTTTACGGCCTTCTACGGGTGGCTGTGCCGAATACGTGCCGAAGTTCTAGGGTGTCTTCGGCCTGGTCGCTTCGCTGATTCGGCGCTTGGCGTCCTCCTCTTGACCGGCCACGCACTTGGCGTAGACGCGGAGGAGGACGGCGACGCTGTGCCCCGCCCACTCGGCGACCTGAGCCGGAGGGACGCCCGCACCGAGCCACGTCGACACGGCCGCGTGCCGGAGGTCGTACGGCGTCTTGGCCAGCGGCGAGGCCGCCTCACGCTCGCTCAGTGCCGCCGCCCTGGCCTATGCCAGACCCCGAGGTATGTCCGGTCAGTCATGATCCCGCCCCGCGGCCCAACCAACAGCCGGCCACTGGCCGGGATGTTGAACTCCTTGATGTGGTGGCGCAGCAGCGTGACAAGTTCCGGATGGATCGGCACGGGCCGGGTCTCGCCGGGCGCCCGATGCTTGAGAGGCTGCCTGTCCCGAGGCTTGCCGCTATCCGTCCATCGAGAGCCGCTACGCGGTTCAGCGTGCGTCAGCCGCATCTCACCCCAGCCGTCATCAGGCAGGCTCACGAGGTGATCCCGCCGCAGGTCCACTGCTTCCTCTGGCTGCAGCGCGGCGTAGTACATGACGGCGAAGAACGCGACCATGCGCTCACCACGCTTGCCCTGCGTTCGGACGGCGTCGAGGAGCCGCCGCGCCTGGTCGGGATTGGCGACCACCCGAAGGTCAAGCGTCTGCGCCACTCGCGGCCGAGTCCACTTCACCAGGGTCAGCGGGTTGACAGGCAGGATGCGCCGCTCGCAGGCGTACTCCATGGCGTTGTTGAAGGTCGCTCGTTTGCGCGTCGCCGTACTGCCGGCAGCCGGAGAGCCGTCTTGGCGACGGCTCAGCCGGTCGAGGACTTGCCGCGCGAGCTGAGGCCCCTGCCGGTCGGGGGGCGAAGTCGGCCATGTCGACGGTGTTCCGCTCCAGCCAGCGGACGGCCGAGGCCAGGTGTTCGGGCGCGTCGGTCTCGCCGTTCTGCAGGCGCCCGCTGTAGGCCCAAGCCCGCAGAGCCTCACGCAGCAGGCCACCCGCCGGAGCGCCCTTGCCCGTGGTCAACAGAGCCTCTGTGGCGTCCGTCAGCGCCTCAGCGATGCCCCGCCGATGGTTGGGGGAGGCGTACGGCCACTTGGCCGCGCAGT
>NZ_JBIQHY010000113.1:0-22509 GCF_044508335.1 Actinomadura sp. | reverse complement strand
GTCCAGGCCATCCTCACCCTGCACCACCAGGCCGGATGAAGTTGGAATCAGCTCATTGACGGGGACGCTCGTTCCACTACGGGAGTGAGCCCGACACGTTCCCCTGTCCGGTGGACACGGTCGGGCCGGCAGGTCCATCCCGGCCGACATTAGGGACATAAAGCGCCAATCACCCACCCCTATGGCCCCCCTAAGCAACCCCTAAGAATCCCCTATTGCGCCAGCGTTAAGTTGTTGACTTCAGTGTTTTCGGGACTGTTCATGAAACGTCCCATGGCGGATGGAAGCTCGTTTTCTTGCGAGGACGACGTCCGTCCCTTATCCCCCTGAGCTGCGCAAGCGCGCGGCCCGCACGGTGGCCGAGGTCCGCCCGGACTCCCGGCCGGGCCACGCAGCCGTACCGACGCCGACCGCGCGACGGTCGAGCGCCACTACGACACCCTCGCCAAGCGGTACCCGCCGAAGGGGCGGCCCCGGACGGCGGCGAGGACGAGGGCCCACCGACGAGATCCTCCAGCGACGGCAAGGCGATGGTGTTCACCCTCCCGGTGAGCGCGACCTACGGCGAACCGGAGGCCATCGTCGGCCCGCTGCGTGACGCCGTGAAGGACCGTCCCGCCGGCCTGGAACTCGACGTGACCGGCCCGGGCGTGATCGACGGCGACATGGACGCAGTCTCTCCCCTCGCGCCCTGGTCGGCAGGTGCGTTTCCCAATGAGTGGACGACCGTTGAGGGCCCCTTGGGTAGGCAGTGGGCAGCATCTTCTTGTGAGTACTCCGATGTACACGACGGACTTCATCCCGGGCGATCAGCGCAGGGTGGAGGCAGAGCAGATTCGGGTCGGCGAGTCCGGCGCGAGCGCTGAGATCGCTCTTGAGAACCTGGCGGCCGCGGTGCAGGACCTGCACCCGGATGCGGTGGTCGGGGTGGGTTTCACCGCTGTCCCTCGGGTGACCAGCCACGGAAGGGGCGTGGTGACCGAGGTCGGCTATGTGGCTTACGGAACCTGCGTCCGTTACGAGCCACGCGAGAACGACTGAGCGGGCCCGCTGAGCCTCGCCCGAAACGCACGCCGGTCACGCGCGCAGCATCCGGCACATCGCGCGCGTTGCGACGGCGGCGGCGCATGCCGCGGTCCCGAAAGCGGCGGCGACGCGGATGACGCGGCGCGGGAGCGGCGGGGCGGGCCTGCCGGGATGCCCCGCGTTCTCCGGCCGTTCGGTGACCGGGTGGCCGCCCTGCCTGCGGGCAAGCTGCATGAGCTGGGCGATGTGGAGGGCCCGGCGTCCGGTCGCGGAGTCCTTGATCTGCGTCGTGCACGAGAAGCCGTTGGCCACGATCGCCGTCGCCTGGTCGGCGTCGCGGACGGCGGGGAGGAGCGCCTGTTCCCCGCAATCGAGCGAGATGTCGTACTTGCCGGTCTCGAATCCCCAGGATCCGGCGAGCCCGCAGCACCCTCCCTTGAGGTCGTCGGTGTCCAGGCCCATCCGCTGCAGGAGTCTGGCGTCGGCGCTCGTCCCGCCGGTCGCGCGCTGGTGGCAGTGGCCCCACAGCAGCGCTCGGCCGCCTCCTGGCAGTTTCGGGGGCGTGATGTCGTAGCGGTCGAAGAACTCGGCGAAATGATGCGAGTTGCGGGCGAGTCGAGCGGCGTCGTCGTCGTGGGGAAGGAGCTTGGTCAGCTCGTCCTTGAAGACGGCGAGGCAGCTCGGCTCCATCCCGACGACCGGCGTCCCGGCCCGGACGTGCGGGCGCAGCACGTCCAGCACGTTGTGCAGGTAGCGTTCGGCGGTGTCGAGGAAGCCGTAGTCGTACAGGGGGCGGCCGCAGCACACGTGGCCCTCGGGCATGACGACCCGCCACCCGGCGGCCTCGATCGCCTCGACGCACGCCACGCCGACGTCGGTGTGGAAGTGGTTGTTGAAGGTGTCGGGGAACAGCACGACCGGCCGGCCGTGCGGGTTGGTGGTGCCGCCGCGCTCGTCGAACCACTGCTGCAGGGTCATCGGCGCGAAGCGGGGCAGGGGGCGGCGCCGGTCGATCCCGGCGACCAGTTTCGCCAGACGTGCCAGGCCGGGCGTGTGGGTCGCGGCGTTCGCGAGTTCGGGCATCCGGGACGCCAGCCGGGCGGCCTGGTCGATGAACCCGAACGCGTACGCGTACCGGGGCCGCCACCGCCGGGCCGACTTGTAGTGGTGGTACAGGAACTCGGCCTTGTAGGTCGGGATGTCGACGTTGACGGGGCAGTCGTTGGTGCAGCCTTTGCAGGCCAGGCACAGGTCAAGGGATTCGGCGACCTCCTTGGACTGCCATCCGTCGGTGATCACCTCGCCCTGGAGCATCTCGAACAGCAGCCGCGCCCGGCCGCGCGTGGTGTGCTTCTCCTCGCGGGTGACCTGGTAGCTGGGGCACATGGTGTTCGTCGCTCGCGGGACACGGCATTCACCGATGCCGACGCAGCGCAGCGCGGCGTGGGCGAAGTCGCCATCGTCCTGCTGGTAGGCGAACCTCACCCGCGGGCGCGGCGGGTTGTAGCCGGTGCCGAGGCGCAGGTCCTCGTCGAGCCGGTAGGCGTCGACGACCTTGCCGGGGTTCATCTTGCCGTCCGGGTCCCAGATCCGCTTGAACTCGCGCATCGCCTGCACCAGCTCCGGCCCGTACTGGCGTTCCAGCAGCTCGCCGCGCTGCTGCCCGTCGCCGTGCTCCCCCGACACCGACCCGCCGAATGACGCGACGAGGTCGGCCGCCTCCTCCATGAACGCTCGGTAGGTCGTGATCCCCTCGGCCGTACGGAGGTCGAAGCTCATCCGCGAGTGGATGCAGCCCTGCCCGAAGTGCCCGTACATGGCGCCGTCGATGCCGTGCCGGTCCATGACGCGGCGCAGCGCCCGGACGTAGTCGCCGATGCGGGACGGCGGCACGGCCGAGTCCTCCCAGCCGGGCCAGTGGTCCCCGCCCGGAGGGAAGGCCGTGGACCCGAGCCCGGCCTCGCGGATCGCCCACAGCTCACCGCTCCGCCCGCCCTCTTGCGCGCTCTTGACGAGTTTCACCCTTTCCCGCGCGTACCCGCGTTCCCGGGTCAGCCAGCGGACGAACGCCTCGGCCGTCCCGACCGACTCCTCCGCGGTGTCGGCGCCGAACTGCACCAGCAGCCACGCGCCACCCCCTTGCCGGGGGAGTTCCTCGATGTCGGAGACGTTCTTGTGCTGCGACTGCTGGCTTTCGACGAGCCGCCGGTCGAGCGCCTCCAGCCCGATGGGACGGAACCTCTCGATGATCTCTTCGCAGTGCTCGGCGGCGTCGGGCAGTTCCTCGTACTCGACGACGACGAGGGTGCGCTTCAGCAGCGCGGGCGTCAGGAGCAGGACGGCCCGCAGCACGGTGACGCACGTGCTCTCGGTGCCGGTGAGCGCGCGGGCGACGTTGAAGCCGTTCTCCGGCAGCAGCTCGTCCAGGTTGAAGCCCGACACGCGGCGCGGCATCTCCGCCACCGGCGGGTACCCGGCGCGGATCGCGTCGGCGTACCGGTCGCGCAGGTCGCGCAGCCGCGCGTAGATCTCGCCCTTGCGGCCCCCGGCGGCGATGATCTCGTCGAGCCGGTCCTCCTCGTCCGTCCCGACCCAGAACCGGTCGCCGCCGTAGGTGACGATCTCCATCGCGCGCAGGTTGTCGGACGTCCGCGGGCCCGGCCCGTACAGCTGCGACTGCACCGAGTGGATGCCGCACGAGTTGTTGCCGATGTTCCCGCCGATGACGCAGCGCGAGTGGGAGGAGGGGTCGGGGCCGAAGACCAGGTTCCACCGGCCGGTGTGGCGGTTCAGCTCCTCGTTGATCACTCCGGTCTCGCAGGTGACGGTGCGCGCGCCGGGGTCCACCTCGCCGATCTTCGTGAGGTACCTGGAGTGGTCGATGACCACCGCGTAGTTGACGGTCTCCCCCGACAGGCTGGTCCCGCCGCCGCGGTTGAGGATCGGCGCGCCGAACGCGCGGCAGATCCGGTGCACCGCGACGACGTCGTCCAACGTCTTCGGGACGACGACGCCGATCGGCACCTGGCGGAAGTTCGACGCGTCGTTGGCGTAGAGGGCGCGGGACCCGTCGTCGAACCGCACCTCCCCCTCGACGGCCTCGGCCAGGGCCTTGGCGAGCTTCCCCACCGGGATCGTCGTCCGACCGCGCGGCGGCCCCGGCGTCGACGGGGTGCTCCTGTCCGGCACCTGTCGGGTCTTCGCTGCCATTCGCACGGTCCTCCCGATCGGGTCTGTTCTGTCCAGACGGTGCGGCCACGGTGCTCAGGAGCGGCGGGCGCCGTGGACCCGGTACGGCTCCGCGTCCGCCCACTTCACCTCCAGGCCGAGGCCCGGACGGTCCGGGGCGGGGCGCAGCGAGCCGCCCGCCGGGCTGAGCGTCCCGTCGAAGACGATGTCCTCGACGCGGACGTGGTCGTGGAAGTACTCCAGGTGGCGGAGCCGCTCGACGGCGCAGAACGCGTGCGCCGACAGCGCGGGGGCGCAGTGCGCGGACAGGTCGGTGCGGTGCGCAGCCGCGAGCCCGGCGACCTGAAGGACGCCCGTGACGCCGCCGCAGCGGGTCGCGTCGGCCTGCAGGCAGTCGACCGCGCCGTCCAGCAGCCCGGTGAAGTCGCCGAGGTCGTACCCGTACTCGCCGGCCGCGATCTCCAGCCGTCCCGGGCCCCGGTCGCGGAGCAGCCGCAGGCCGGCCGGGTCGTCGGAGGGCACCGGCTCCTCGAACCACCGCACGTCCCACTCCCCCGCCAGCCGGTGCGCCCAGTGCAGGGCGTCCTTGCGGGTCAGCGCGCCGTTGGCGTCGGCGAACAGCTCGGCGCCCGCCCCGATCGCCTCCCGGACCGCCGCGAGCCTCTCGGGGTCGCGGCCGGGCTCGCGGGCGATCTTCAGCTTCACCCGGGGGATGCCGCGCGCCACCCAGTCGACGAGCTGGCGGGCGAGCCGGTCGAGCGGGTAGTTCGTGAAGCCGCCGCTGCCGTAGACGGGGACCTCGTCGTGGAACGCGGGCAGCGCCCGGTACAGCGGCAGGCCGAGCAGCCGCGCCTTCAGGTCCCACAGCGCCGCGTCCACCGCCGACACCGCCATGGCGCCGGCGCCGGGACGCCCGGCGTTGCGGATCGCCGCGAGCATGGCGTGCCACGCGGCGGCGGGCGCGAGCGCGTCGGCGCCCCGGACGACCGGGGCGAGCGCCGACTCGACGAAGGGTGCGAGCGAGACGTCGCCGTAGGTGTAGCCCGTCCCGGTGCGCCCGCCCGCGTCCGCCTCGACGAGCACCATCGTGGTCGAGTCCCAGCGGAGCGTGCCGTCCTCCTCGACCCCGTCCGGGCCGTCGGTCGGGACCGTGAACGCGTGCACCCGCACGCCCGTCACGGGGACGGCGCCTTCTACGGCCGGCCCGTCCCTGATGTCGTTCGCCCCGGTCACCCGCGCCCTCCCTGACTCATCGACGCGGCGTTCTCCTACCTCTGGCGGAAGCTCTGAAACGGCGGCGGGCCATCCGGTTTGACGGTCCGCTGCCCGGGGACTCGGGGGTGACACGGGCTCCACGTTCTCGACGAGAACCGGGTGAAGATCATGGCCGAGCAGGTAGCCGACTACGTCCTCCAGCGCCTCACCGAGTGGGGGGTCGAGCGGGTCTACCGATATCCGGGGGACGGCATCAACGGCATGCTGGGCGCGTTCGACCGCGCCGAGGGCAGGCCGGAGTTCATCCAGACGCGCCACGAGGAGATGGCCGCGTTCATGGCGTGCGCCCACGCGAAGTTCACCGGCGAGGTCGGCTGCTGCGTGGCGACGTCCGGTCCGGGGGCGATCCATCTGCTGAACGGCCTGTACGACGCGAAGCTCGACCACCAGCCGGTCGTCGCGATCGTCGGGCAGCAGAAGCGGCTCGCGCAGGGCACCCACTACCAGCAGGAAGTGAACCTCGAGGACCTGTTCTCCGACGTCTCGGAGTACTGCCAGATCGTCATGCACCCCGGGCAGATGCGGCACGTGATCGACCGGGCGTTCAAGACGGCGCTGACCGCGCGGAGCGTCGCCACGATCATCATCCCCGAGGACGTCCAGGAGGCGGACGCGATGCCGTCGCCGCCCAAGGAGCACGGCTCGGTCTACTCCAGCGTCGGCTGGAGCAGGCCCCGCGTGCTGCCGAACCCCGAGGAGCTGCGCAAGGCCGCCGACATCCTCAACGAGGGCGAGAGGGTCGCGATCCTCATCGGGCAGGGCGCCGCCGGCGCCCGCGAGGAGGTCGTCGAGGCCGCGGACCTGCTCGGCGCCGGGGTCGCCAAGGCGCTGCTCGGCCGCGAGGTGCTGCCGGACGACCTGCCGTTCGTCACCGGCCCGATCGGGCTTCTCGGCTCGAAGGCCAGCGACGAGATGATCATGAACTGCGACGTGCTGTTCATGATCGGCAGCAGCTTCCCGTACGCGGAGTGGCTGCCGGACGAGGGCAGCTGCCGCGGCGTCGAGATCGACATCGACGGCCGCATGATCGGCATCCGGTACCCGATGGACGCGCACGTCGTCGGCGACGCCGGGGAGACGCTCCGCGAGCTGATCCCGCTGCTGCGGCGCAAGCCGGACCGCTCCTGGCGCGAGCGGATCGAGGAGAACGTCCGCTCCTGGAACACCGTGATGGAGAAGCGTGCCGGGCAGACGTTCGACGGCAAGATCAACCCGCAGGCGGTCGCGCACGAACTGTCGCCGCTGCTGCCGGACGGTTCCATCCTCACCGCCGACTCCGGTTCGGGCACGAACTGGTGGGCCCGCCACCTCAAGATCCGCGAGGGCATGAAGGCGTCGCTGTCGGGGACGCTCGCGACGATGGGGCCGGGCGTCCCGTACGCCATCGCCGCGCGGTTCGCGTTCCCGGACCGCCCGGTCATCGCGTTCGTCGGGGACGGCGCGTTCCAGATGAACGGCATGAACGAGATGCTCACGGTGAAGCGGTACGCCGACCGGATGGGCGGCGCGCCGCCGCTGGTCTTCTGCGTCTTCAACAACCAGGACCTCAACCAGGTCACCTGGGAGCAGCGCGCCATGGGCGGCGACCCGAAGTACGAGGGCTCGCAGTCCATCCCGGACTTCCCGTACGCGAAGTACGCGGAACTGTGCGGACTGAAGGGCATCTACTGCGACGACCCCAGGAAGGTCACCACGGCGTGGCGGGAGGCCCTGTCCAGCGACCGGCCCGTCGTGCTGGAGTTCGTCGTGGACAACGAGATCGCGCCGATCCCGCCGCACATCATGGAGACGCAGGCCAAGAAGGCCGTCAAGGCCGGCATCAAGGACCCGCAGAAGGTCGGCATCGCCCGGCGCGGTTTCCGGCAGAAGCTCACCGAGATGTACGAGAACCTGCCCGGACGCAAGCACGACTAGGGGCGCGGCCTGTGCCGCAGTCCGCCGAAGAGTCGTCACGCTGCCGCGGAGAACGAGGTGTATCCGCAGGTCGAGGAGGCCACCGATGGCTCGTGAAGCGCGTGGGAAGGTCGCGGTCGTGACGGGCGGCACGGCCGGTGTCGGTCGGGCCGCCGTCCGCGAGCTCGCCGGCCGGGGATATGACGTCGCGGTGCTGGCGCGCGGCGAGGCCGGGCTGGCGGCCGCGGCCGCGGACGTGCGCGCGGCGGGGGGGGCGCGCGCTGCCGGTCGCGGCCGACGTCGCCGACGAGCGGGCCGTCCGGCGGGCCGCCGACCGGACGGAGGCGGAGCTCGGGGCCATCGACGTCTGGGTCAACGCGGCGTTCTGCGGATCGCTGGCGTTCTCCTGGGACACCGGCATGGACGAATGGCGGCGGATCAACGACGTGACCTATCTCGGGCAGGTCCATGGGACGCTCGCCGCGCTGGAGCGGATGCGGCCCCGCGACCGCGGCGTCATCGTCAACGTGGGCTCGGCGATGGCCTACCGTTCGATCCCGCTGCAGGCGCCCTACTGCGCCGCCAAGCACGCGGTGAAGGGCTTCACGGAGTCGGTGGTGACCGAGCTCGCCCACAGCAAGAGCAAGGTGAGGCTGTGCATGGTGCAGCTTCCCGGCTTGAACACGCCGCAGTTCACCTGGAACCTGAACAAGCTCGACCGGCACCCGATGCCCGTGCCGCCGATCTTCCAGCCCGAACTCGCCGGCCGCGCCATCGCGCACCTGGCCGAGCATCCCCGCCGCAACATGTGGGTGGGCCTGCCGACCGCCTACACCATCCTCGGCGAACGCATCGCCCCCAAGTTCATGGACCTGTACCTGGGCCGGTCCGGTGTCACGTCGCAGCAGACCGGTCAGGACACCCCGCGGCTGGGCCCGAACCTGTTCCGTCCCGGCGACGACGCCGAGGACCGGGGCGCCCACGGCCCGTTCGACGACCGGGCGCACGCGCGGGACCCGCTGCTGGAGCTGTCGCTCCGGCGTACCGCCGCGTTCGGGATCGCCGGCGCGGCCGCCGTGCTCGGCGGCGCGGCCGTCGCGGTGCTGCGCCGCCGCTGACCCGCGCGTCCGCCCGGAGGGGCGTCCTTGCGGTCGGGGGTCATGCGCTCAGCTCGGCGGGGGCCTGGATCTTCTTCTCCGCGGGCAGCGGGGCGTCCTGCTCCCTGCTGGTGCGGGCGTGGGTCGCGTACAGCGTGAGGCCGACGAAGAGCGGCCCGCCGACCAGGTTGCCGATCACCGTGGGGATCTCGTTCCAGAGGAAGTAGTCGCTGATCGAGAAGTCCCCGCCCAGCATGAGGCCGGACGGGAACAGGAACATGTTCACCACCGAGTGCTCGAAGCCCATGTAGAAGAAGACCAGGATGGGCATCCACATCCCGATCACCTTCCCGGAGACCGACCTCGACATCATCGCGGCGACGACGCCGGTCGACACCATCCAGTTGCACAGCACGCCGCGGATGAAGAGCGTCAGCATCCCGGCGGCGCCGTGGTCGGCGTAACCGACCGTCCGCGAGGTGCCGATCGAGCCGATCTTCTGCCCGACCTCGTTCGGGTCCACGGTGAAGGCGTAGGTGAGGATCACCGCCATCATGAACGCGACGGTGAGGGCGCCGGCGAAGTTGCCGACGAAGACCAGCCCCCAGTTCCGCAGGACCGAGCGCAGGCGGACCCCCGGACGCTTGTCGATCAGCGCCAGCGGGACCAGGGTGAACACCCCGGTCAGCAGATCGAAGCCCATCAGGTAGAGCAGGCAGAACCCGACCGGGAAGAGCAGCGCCCCCACGAGGGGCTCGCCCGTCTGCACGGTGACCGTGACCGCGAACGCCGCGGCCAGCGCGAGGATGGCACCGGCCATGTAGGCGCGGATCACGGTGTCGCGGGCCGACATGAAGACCTTCGCCTCACCGGCGTCGATCATCTTGCGGACGAAGTCCGTGGGATTCACATAGGACATGCGATAACTCCTCCACCGATGTGACGGGCTGAATCGGATCGCCCGCACAAGCCTGAGCAGGGCGAATTTCCTGCCCGTGACCGAGCGGGAACCTTTTTGTGACAGACGACTAACCCGCCCGCGCCGGGCCGCATCCCCCCGCGGACATATGGCCGTAACACATCTGTCTCATTGCCCGGCGCCACGTATCCGGGCTGTGAAGAGTTGGTTTCGGCCTTCACGGGCGACCGGGCCCGCGGGTAAGCCTGGTGGCACTCGCGCACTGGGAAGGAGCCCGGTATGGACCCCGTCATGAGCAAGTCCGAGGCCGCTGCGCTGATCATCGCCGCACGGACGAGGCACGGCCGGTCCTGGGCCTGGATCGCCGAGCAGCTCGGCGCCCCGCCGGTGTGGACGACCGCGGCCCTGCTCGGTCAGCACCCGATGACGCGGGAGCAGGCACGGCGGGTCTGCGAGCTCCTCGAACTGGACGAGCGGGTCGCCGAGAGCCTCACGCTCCAGCCGACCCGCGGCACCGACCCGGCGACGATGGCCGATCCCACGATCTACCGCTTCGTCGAGGCGCTCTCGGTCTACGGACCGGCCCTCAAGGAACTCATCCATGAGGAGTTCGGGGACGGCATCATGAGCGCCATCAACTTCCGCGTCGACTTCTCCCGGCGCCCGTCCCCCGACGGAGACCGCGTGGTCGTCACCTTCGACGGGAAGTTCCTCGACTACAAATGGTGATCACCGCTCCGTCCTGACCCCGCTCAGGTGCGCGGGGGACGGGTCCCGGGGCGAGCAGACCGGGCCAGGCCCCATCCCATGGCGACCGCCAGCATCAGGTCGGCGCCGACCATGATCACCAGGCTGAGCTTCAGCGCTCCGGCGCTCCACTTTCCTCCGGCCCACAGCAGCGGGCCCACCAGCAGGATCACCGCATCGACGACCGCGAGGGTGAGGACCGTTCCCCAGAGCCGCCACCACCAGGATCGCGGCGCGGCGGGGGCGCTCGCGTGGCCCCCGCCCTCCCCCTGATCAGCCATGGCAGGCCATCATGCCGGGCCATGTCGGCCTCTTCCCCCGGCCGGATCCCGGCCGCTCACCGGTTCCGAGGCCGCACACGGACCGGCACGTGGCCCGGCCGTTACCTGCCGAGCGCTCGGAGCGCCGCGGCCTCGATCCCCTCGGTGTCCAGGCCGTAGTGGCGGTAGAGGTGCGTCGGGGGGCCGATGAGCGCGTACTCGTCGGCGATGCCGTGCCGGACGACCCGCGCGCCGAGTCCCGCCGCCGCGACGGCCTCGGCGACCGCGCCACCGAGCCCGCCCAGCACGCTGTGCTCCTCCACGGTCAGCAGGAGCCCCGACCGCCGCGCGGCGTCCAGCACGGCGGCCTCGTCGAGGGGTTTGACCGTGTGCATGTCGAGGACGCCCGCGGACACTCCGGCGGCGTTCAGCTTCGCCGCGGCGCCGAGCGCCGGGTGCACCATCGATCCCGTCGCGATAATGGTCAGATCGTCTCCGCCGCCGTGCGCGATCGCCTTGCCGATCTCGAATCGCGGATCGGCCCTCTCGTACACGTCGGGTTCCTGGCCGCGCCCGATGCGGAAGTAGACCGGTCCCGGGCACGCCGTGGCGGCGCGGAGGGCGGACGCGAGTTGCGCGGCGTCCGCCGGCGCGATGACGGTGAGTCCCGCGATGCTCCGCATGATCGCCAGATCCTCGGTCGCGTGGTGGGACGTGCCGTAGAAGCCGAGGGTGATCCCGGCATGGTGGCCGATCAGCCGGACCGGCAGCCGCGTGTACGCGGTGTCGGTGCGGATCTGCTCGCACGCCAGCAGCGCGAGGAAGGAGGCGAAGGTCGCGACGTACGGCTGGAGCCCGGAGGCGGCGAGGCCGGCCGCGGTCGAGACCATGTGCTGCTCGGAGATGCCGAACTGCACGTACCGCTCGGGGTGCCGCTCCTGGAAGCGGACCAGGCCGTTGGAGTACTTGAGGTCGGCGGTGCCGACGACGACGGGATGCCCCTCGTCCACGAGGTCGGCCAGCGTCCCGGCCAGGACGTGCAGGCCGGGTGCGCGGTCCAGCAGGTCCGTGAGCTGCCAGGACTCCGGTCGCAGGGCGGGGGCGGCGGTCATCGGGCGCTCCTCAGTTCGTTGACGGCGTCGATCTCGTCCTGCTCGGCGAGCCAGCCGAGGTGCCAGCCGAAGTCGCGTTCCATGTAGGAGATCCCCTTGCCCTTGACGGTGTGGGCGATCACGGCCGCGGGGCGGGTGCGGTCCGGGTCCGCGGCCACGGAGCGGAGCAGGGTGAGCAGTGCCCCGGCGTCGTGTCCGTCCACCTCGTGGACCTCCCAGCCGAACGCCCGCCACTTGTCGGCGAGCGGCTCGATGCCGGTGACGTCGTCGACCCGGCCGTCCAGCGAGTACCCGTTCCGGTCGATGATCGCCACGAGGTTGGACACGCGGTGGTGGGCCGCGCCGAGCGCCGCCTCCCAGATCTGCCCCTCGTGCAGCTCACCGTCGCCGAGCAGGACGTACACGTTCGACGGGCGCTTCTGCATGCGCAGGCCGAGCGCCATCCCGGTGCCGGTGGACAGGGCGTGCCCGAGCGATCCGCTGCTGAAGTCGACGCCCGGGATCCGTGTCATGTCGGGGTGGTCGCCGAAGGCGCTGCCGAGGCGCGTGTAGCCGTCCAGCTCGGACGGGTCGAAGAAGCCCCAGTCGGCGAGCAGCGGGTACAGGGTCGCGGCGGCGTGCCCCTTGCCGAACAGGAACCGGTCGCGGTCGGGCCAGTCGGGTTCGCCGCGCCGCAGGTTCATGACGCCGTAGTAGAGGGTGGCGAGGATCTCGGCGCACGAGAACCCCGAGGCGTAGTGGCCGGTCTTGGCTATGGAGATGAGCCGGACCGTCTCCAGGCGGGCGAAGAGCGCCCGTTCCCGGATCAGCTCCACGAGCTGGTGATCCGCCGCGATGGGCGCCTGTGTCTGGTCTACCATGCGGCCGAAAGTACTATTCAGTGGACAGCCTGTCCATACAACGAGACGAAATCGTTGGACGCTCTGTCCGCTGAGCGATAACTTTGGCGGGTGGCGACTGAAAACAACCTCATGCTGGTGCGCAAGGTGTCCGGACTGCTGGACCACCTGGCCAACGGAGAGTCCTCCGCGACCGAGATCGCGGACGCGATCGGCGAACCGCGCAGCTCGATCTACCGGCTGCTGTCGAGCCTGCAGGCCGAGGGGCTGGTCGAGCCGGGCAGCCGCCGGGGCAAGTACCGCCTCGGATTCAAGCTGCTGCCCCTGGCGACCGCCGTGGTCGCGCGCTTCGACGAGCGGACGTTCGCCCGGCCGGCGATGGAGCGCATCCACGACCTGACGGGCGAGACGGTCTTCCTCAGCGTGCCGCGGCGCGACGAGGCGGTATGCATCGAGCGCATCCCCGGCAAGCGCGTGCAGTCGCTCGCGCTCCAGCTGGGCGGCACCCTCCCGCTGCACGCCGGAGCGGGGATGCGCGCCATCCTCGCCCACCTCGGCGAGGAGGAGTGGGACGCCTACATCGAGCGCAACGCGCCGCTGCGGCGGTACACGCCCTCGACGCCCGTCGAGCCCGGTGACCTGCGCCGGGTCCTGGCCGCCACGCGGGCGGGCGGGATCTCCATCAGCGACCAGGACGTCACGCCCGGGGTGGCCGCCCTCGGCGTGCCCATCACCGACTACCGCGGCAGGGTGCGCGGAGCGCTGTCGATCAGCGGGGTGCGCGAGTCGATCCTCGGGCCGGACTCGGCCGCCTGGAGGGAGGCGCTGATCGAGGCGGGCCGGGAGATCTCCCGCGCCTTCGGCTCGGAGGTGGCGGACGCGAACCCGGTCGACTTCGGGTAACAAATTCCCACTCTCTAGACATCCCGTTCGCCTTATGAGAATGTGAGGCCTCGCCCGCACCGAGTGACCTGTGGGAAGGAGGCGACACATGAACCAGGGCCTGACGGGACGTGTGGCCGTCGTGACGGGCGCGGGCAGCGGCATCGGACTGGCCTGCGCCCGCCACCTGCACGCGGCGGGCGCACTCGTCGCGGGGGCCGATCTCCGCGTCGACGCCCTCCGCGAACTCGGCGGCCCCGACCGGATCCTGCCCGTCGAAGCGGACCTGCGCGACGCGGACGCCGCGCCGGCGCTGGTCGCGGCGACGACCGAGGCGTTCGGCCGGATCGACATCCTGGTGAACAACGCCGGCGCCGCCGCGGTCCGGCCCGGCTTCCTCGCGACGACCGACGCGGACTGGACCTCGACGCTGGAACTCAACCTGCTCGGGTACGTCCGGACCGCTCGCGCGGTCATCCCGGCCATGCTCGAAGGCGGTGGCGGCGTGCTCGTCCACATCGCGTCGGAGGCCGCGCGCATGCCCAACCCGCGCCTGCCCGACTACAGCGTCTCCAAGGCCGGGGTGCTGATGCTGTCCAAGGTCCTCGCGGCCGAGTTCACCCCCGCCGGCATCCGCTCGAACGTCGTGTCGCCGGCCTTCATCCGGACTCCGCTGTACGACCGTCCCGGCGGGCTGGCGGACTCGCTCGCCGAGGAGTTCGGAGTGGACAGGGAGACGGCGCTCACCCGCTACGTGGAGCTCAACCGCATTCCGGCCGGCCGGCTCGGCACGGTCGACGAGGTGGCCTCGCTGGTCACCTACCTCGCCTCCGACCAGGCCGGCTTCGTCTCCGGCGCGAACTTCTGCGTCGACGGCGGCGTCACGCCGGTCGTCTAACCCCGATGAGGACAATCCATGAAGGCAGTTAACCACCCCGGCCGCCTCACCAAGATCATCGCATACGCCGCGGCGGGCGCCGCCGTCCTCGCTCCGGCCGCCTGCGCCGCGTCCGAGGCGGGCACCGACGGGAAGACGTCGATCGGCGTCGTGCTCAACGCGGCGTCCAACCCCTTCTTCCTCGCCGAGGGCAAGGCCATCCAGGAGGCCGCGAACGCCCGCGGCGTCAAGGTCTCCGTCCAGTACGCCAACGCGGACGTCAGCGCGCAGACCGACAAGATCGACACCTTCGTCCGGCAGCGGGTCGACGCGATCATCGTCGACGCCGTCGACTCCGACGGCATCGGCCCCGCGGTGCTGCGCGCCAAGCAGGCGAAGATCCCGGTGGTCGCCGTCGACGTCGCCGCGGCGGGTGCCGACGCGACCGTGACCAGCGACAACGTCCAGGCCGGCCGGGAAGCGTGCAAGTACCTGATCAGCCGGCTCGGCGGGCGCGGCACGCTCGCGATCGTCGACGGCTCCGCCGTCTCGGCCATCGCCGACCGGATGAAGGGCTGCAAGCAGGCCATCGCCGCCAACCCCGGGATCACCGTCGTCGCCAGCCAGCGGGCCGACCTGACCCGTGACAAGAGCATGAAGGTCGCCGGCGACATCCTCACCGCCCACCCGGACGTGGACGGCTTCTTCGGCGTGAACGACCCGACGGCGGTCGGCATCGCGCTGGCCGCCGGGCAGCGCAAGGCCGATGTGAAGATCGTCGGAGTGGACGGGGCGCGCCAGCTCACCGACCTCATCGGCCGCGGCCCGATCATCGGGACGGCCGGCCAGAACCCGCGCGAGCTCGGCCGCTCCGGACTCGACCTGGCGGTCAGGCTGGCCCGCGGGGAGAAGGTGGACCCGGGCCCCAAGCTGATCCCGACATTCCTCGTCAACTCCGACACCCTCGACGACTACGAGAGCTGGGGATGAGCGCCGCCGGGCCACCGGAAGGCGGCATCGCCCGCCTGACCGGAATCGAGAAGTCGTACCACGGCAACCCCGTCCTGCGGGGCGTCTCGCTCGCCCTCGAACCGGGGCGAGTGCACGTGCTGGCCGGCGAGAACGGCGCCGGCAAGTCCACCCTGATCAAGATCCTCGCGGGTATCGAGCGAGCCGACCGCGGCGAGATCGTCCTGAACGGCGCCCCGGTGACCCTGACCGGGCCCCGCGACGCCAGGCGGCACGGGCTCGCGGTCGTCCACCAGGAGTTGAGCCTGGTGCCGGAACTCACCGTCGCCGACAACCTGCTGCTCGGCCGCGAGCCGCGCCGCCGGACCGGCCGGCTCGACCGCCGCCGGGCGCGGGCGATGGCGCTCGACGCCCTCGGCCGGATCGGCGCCGCGCTCGACCCGGACGTCCGGGTGGCCCGGCTCAGCGCCGGCCGCCGGCAACTCGTCGAGATCGCCCGGGCCCTGGGCGAGCACCCGCGGGTCCTGGTGCTGGACGAGCCCACGGCGGCACTGTCCCAGAAAGAGGCCGACCTGCTGCTCGACACGGTCGAGGACCTCCGGGCCGAGGGCCTGGCGCTGCTCTACATCAGCCACCGGATGGAGGAGATCTCCCGTATCGCCGACCGCGTCACCGTCCTGCGGGACGGCGTGGTCGCCGACTCCATGACGCGCGCCGAGATGACCGAGGACCGCGTCGTCACCTCCATGGTCGGGCGGCCCGTCCATGATCTCTACCGGCACGACCGGGCACCCGCCGGCGACCGGATCAGGCTCCGCGTCACCGGGCTGCGCTCGCCGCACGTCCGTCCCGCCTCGTTCGAGATCCGGGCCGGAGAGGTCGTGGGGCTCGCCGGGATCGTCGGGGCCGGCCGCAGCGAACTCGGCCGCCTGATCGCCGGCGCCGACCGCGCGGACGGCGGCACGGTGACCGTCGACGGCACGACCGTGGCACGCGGCGGGCTGCACGGCGCGCTCGCGGCCGGGATCGTGATGCTTCCCGAGAGCCGCAAGGAGCAGGGGCTGTTCCCGCGGATGTCGATCGCCGACAACATCTGCGCCGGGACCCCGCGGGGGCGCCGCGCCCTCGGCAGGACCAGCCCGGCGAGCATGCGCGCGGCCGCGCGGCCGCTGGCCGAGGCGATGCGCGTCCGGGCGACCGGGCTCGCGCAGCCCGTCGGGCACCTCTCGGGCGGCAACCAGCAGAAGGTGCTCCTCGCGCGCTGCCTCGCCCGCGACCCCTCGGTCCTCATCCTGGACGAGCCGACCCGCGGCGTCGACATCGGCGCGAAGGCCGACATCTACGCGCTCATCGGCGACATCACGCGGCGCGGCGTCAGCGTGCTGCTGATCTCCTCCGAGCTGCCGGAGGTGCTCGGCCTGTCCGACCGGGTCCTCGTCATGCGGCGCGGCGAGATCGTCGCCGAGCTCGCGGGACCCGCCAAGACCGAGGAGAACGTCATCCGCCACGCCACCGGCGTCACCGGCGACCGGGCGACAGTCAGCGAGGTGAACCCGTGAAGCAGACAACCGCACTCGGCGACCCCCGCCCCGCCGGCCGCGCGCACGGCGGCCGGATACGGCGCGGCATCGCCCCGGCCGCCGACCAGGCCGGCATGGCCGGCGCGCTCATCGCGCTCGTCCTGGTCTTCGCGGCCACCGCACCGCACTTCCTCACCGTGGACAACCTCCTGGACGTGGCGCGGCAGATCTCCGTCACGGCGATCCTGGGCGCCGGCCTCACGTTCGTCATCATGGCGGCCGGCATCGACCTGTCGGTCGGCTCGGCCGTCGGAGTGACCGCCCTCTTCGCGGTGTGGCCCGCCATCGAAGGCTTCCCGCCCGCGATCGCGGTCCTGGCGGCGATCGCGGCGGGACTGCTCATCGGCGCCCTGAACGGCGTCCTCGTCGCCCGGCTCAGGCTCGACGCGTTCATCGTCACCCTCGCCGCCCTCACCTACCTGAGAGGCGTGACCTACGTCGGAACCGGCGGCAAGACCCTGTTCTCCACGACCCTCGGCTACGCGTGGATCGGCAATGGAACGGTCCTCGGCGTGCCCGTCCCCGTCGTGATCATGGTGCTGGTCTTCGCCGCGGGCTGGTACCTGCTCAACCGCACGGTGTTCGGCCGCTGGGTCCACGCGGTCGGCGGCAACGCCGAGGCGGCACGGCTGGCGGGCATCCCCGTGCAGCGGGTGCTGACCTGCGTGTACGTCATCTCCGGACTCTGCGCGGGCATCGGCGGTGTCATCGCCTCGGCGCGGCTGCAGAGCGCGGTGCCCGACCTCGGCACCGGCTACGAGCTGTCGGCGATCGCGGCCGTCGTCCTCGGCGGCACGTCCCTCATGGGCGGGAAGGGCTCGCTGGTCGGCACCCTGCTGGGCGCGGCGATCATCGGGGTGCTGGTGAACGGCATGACGCTGCTCGACGTGTCCAGCTTCTACCAGCAGATCATCCAGGGCGCCGTGATCGTGCTGGCCGTCGCGGTCGACCGGCTGCGCGTCCACGGCAGGCCCGCGCCGGGGACGGCCGCGTGACCGGTACGGATCCCCAGACCCCCTCCGACAGGCCCCGATACGGCGATCAGAGAACCGAAAGGACAAGACGATGACCAACGAGGATCTGCCGGCCGAGGACGGTACCGTCCTCGTCGCCGGAGCCCACGGCGTGGTCGGCGCCGCCGCCGTCCGCGCCCTCCTGGAGTCGGGCCGGCGTGTCGCCACGGTCGCGCGGCGCGGCCCGGTCGGACCGCCGGACGGTCCTGCGGTCGGCGACCACCTCCAGGTGGACCTGCTCGACGCGCCGGCGGTCCGCGCCGCTCTCGCCGCCCGCTCCGACATCACCGCGGTCGTCTACGCCGCCTACATCGAGCGGGAGACCATGGCCGCCACCGTCGGCCCGAACGTCGCGATGCTGCGGAACCTGCTCGACGCCGTGGACGGCTCGCCGTCCCGGCTGCGGCACGTGGTGCTCATCGGCGGCGGGAAGTCCTACGGGGAGCATCTCGGCGGGTACAAGACCCCGGCGAAGGAGTCCGATCCCCGCTTCCTCGGGCCGATCTTCTACAACGACCAGGAGGACCTCCTCTTCGCCGACGCCGCCCGCGCGGGATACACCTGGACGGTGCTGCGCCCGGACGCGGTGATCGGCCCGAGCCTCGGCTCGCCCATGAACATGCTGACCGGCCTCGCGGTCTATGCCAGCGTCTGCCGCCACCTGGGCGTCCCGCTGCGCTTTCCCGGCACCCCGGCGGCGTGGGGCGCGCTCCACCAGGCGACCGACGCCCGCGTCGTGGCACGCGCCACCGCCTGGGCGCTGCGGTCCCCCGCGGCGCGGAACGAGGTCTTCAACGTGACCAACGGCGACAACTTCCGCTGGCAGCACCTCTGGCCGGAGATCGCGGACTTCTTCGGCACGCCGACCGCCCCGCCGCAGCCGATGTCGCTCGCGGAGCAGATGGCCGACAAGGGCCCGGTGTGGGACGCGATCGTCCGGGAGAACGGGCTGCGGCCCACCCCCCTGGCCCGGATCGCGTCCTGGCCGTTCGTCGACGCCTGGTTCGCCACCGGCGACGACATGGTGCAGAGCACCATCAAGATCCGCCAAGCGGGCTTCGGCGACTGCGTCGACACGCATGTGAGCTTCCTCGAGAACCTCGCGATGCTGCGCGATCTCTCCCTCATCCCCTGAACCGGCGCTCCGGAGGCAGACATGACCACGACCATCGCGACGGACTGGCTCACCCGTTTCGGTGAGGCGCTCGAAAGCCGAGGCGACCTGTCCGGGCTCTTCGGCCCGGAGTGCTACTGGCGAGACGTCGTATCGTTCACCGGCGACCTCAGAACGTTCTCGCACGAGCGCGCCGTCGCCGAACTGTCCGCCCGCGGACCTCGGGCCAAGGCGGCGAACTTCCGCCTGGCCGCCGGGCGGACACCGCCACGCGAGGTGGAGCGGAACGGCATCCCCTGCGTCGAGGCGATCTTCGAGTTCGACCTCGAACTCGGGCGCGGGATCGGTGTGGTCAGGCTCGTGCCCGGACCGGACGGCCGGTACCTCGCACGCAACCTGTTCACCACCCTGGACGAGATCGCCGGCCGTCCGGAGCCGACGGGCGAGCACCGTCCGACCGGCCAGGCCGACTCCTCCAAGTTCGGCGGCCCGAACTGGCTCGACCGGCGCCGCGCGGCGGTGGCCTACGCCGACCGCGACCCCGACGTCCTCATCGTCGGGGGCGGGCAGAGCGGCCTCGCCCTCGCCGCCAGGCTCGGCCACCTCGACGTGGACACGCTCGTCGTCGACAGCCACGAGCGCCCCGGGGACAACTGGCGCAAGCGCTACCACGCGCTCACCCTGCACAACGCCGTCTGGCTGAACGACCTGCCGTACATGCCGTTCCCGCCGACGTGGCCGGTGTTCGTCCCCAAGGACAAGCTCGCCGGATGGTTCGAGGCGTACGTCGAGGCCATGGAGATCAACTTCTGGGGGTCGTCGACGTTCGAGCACGGCGCCTACGACGCGGCCACCGGAACCTGGGAGGCCCGGATCCGCCGCGGGGACGGCGGGCACCGGGTCCTGCGCCCGCGGCACATCGTCCTCGCCACCGGGGTGAGCGGCATCCCGTACCGGCCGGACCTGCCCGGCCTCGCCGACTTCGGCGGCCAGGTCCTGCACTCCGCCGACTACACGGGCGGCGCCGACCACGCCGGCGAGCGGGCGATCATCATCGGGACCGGCAACAGCGCCCACGACATCGCCCAGGATCTGCACGCCAACGGCACGTCCGTCACCATGGTGCAGCGCAGCTCCACCACCGTCATCAGCGTCGACCCCAGTGCCGCCGCCGCGGACGCGTCCTATCTCACGGCCCCGACGCTGGAGGACAGCGACCTGATCGGGATGTCGGTCCCCTACCCGGACCTGGTGACCGGGAGCAAGGCGCTGACCGCGGCGATGAAGGAGATGGACGCCGACCTCATCGCCGGGCTGGAGAGGGCGGGCTTCCGCACCGACTACGGCGAGGACGGCACCGGCCAGCAGATGAAGTTCATGCGCCGCGGCGGAGGCTACTACCTCGACGTCGGCTGCTCCGAGCTGATCATCTCCGGCGCGGTCGGCCTCGTGCAGTTCGCGGACACCGACCGCTTCGTCAAGGAAGGCCTCCGGATGAGGGACGGCACCGTGCTGGACGCCGACCTCGTCGTCCTCGCCACGGGCTACCACCCGCAGCAGGAGAACGTGCGGCGCCTCATGGGCGACGCGGTCGCCGAGGCCGTGGGCCCGATCTGGGGCTACGACGACGAGGGCGAACTCCGCAACATGTGGCGTCCCACCGCGCAGCCGGGACTGTGGTGCACCGCCGGCAACTTCCAGATGGCCCGCGCCTACTCCAAGGTGCTGGCCCTACAACTACGCCTGGCCCTCGACCGCCACAGCACATGACCCGCCGGAACATGGGGGCCGGCCCCGACGCACGGCCGGCCCCCGCACCATCTCGCGCGATGGTGGGTCTCACTCTCCGCAATGACGACGCTGTCGACGACGCCGTCGCGCAAGGCGGCGCGATCGCGCACCGGCTCTCGACGCGCGCGTCGCCCCCCTGGGCGTGCAGGATGCAAGCGAGTGGTCGATGGCCACCGCGAGCCCGATCGTCACGGCGAGGGTCGGGGCGGAGGCGTTGAGGTACGGAGTCCCGTCAACCTGGGCGACAGACAGCGTGATGGGCACAGGCGCCCCGCCCTATGACGCCACAGCGAGGAGTACCGGGCCGCACGGCGCCAGGCAGTACTGTCGCGACGCCGGATGCCGCCGCTCAACTCACCGCAAATCGGGTAGGAGCACCGCCCACAGACAGAAGGCATCCCCTTCCCCGACCGTGTCAGGGAAAGCCGGTTCCGCTGCCAGAAGAGAGTGCACGGCACACAGATCAACACGCCCCTGGGCACGCGATCTCCAACAACCCCCTCATAGGGCCTGCCTGAACCGAAGTGAAAGGTCGGGCGGCAACGCCTCCGGCGGCGGCATCAACTGGGTGACGTCATCGCGGTCGCCACCGGTCAGGGCCGGGACGAGCGGGGGGCCGTGCCCGTCGGTCGGCGCGCTTGGAATCCGACCGGCCGCGATCGGGGGAACTCGGCCCGGTCTCGGGGAAAGCGTTGAACCGCCTGTCGCGGCGCATAGTGCGGTCAGTGGTGGTCCGGCGCTCGTCGATGGGACGACGAAACCAGCGTGCGCCGGCCGCGATACCCGATCCTGTTAACCTACGCACGGCCTCGACGATCGAAAACGGCAGCCTTCGCCGGCCGAGCGCGGCCGTGTACCGTCTCCAGCGATCCTCATCGCACTGCTCTCTCCGAGGTGACGACATGTCAGGCGTTCTGGTGTACCTGCCCGCCGTTCCTCACCATGAGGCCGTCCGCAAGGAGCTGGCACCAGGCGATACGCTCAGTTTCGGCCGCGGCACGCCATGTCACAATGTCGGTCTCCATCTGGATAATCCCACCGTACCGCGGCTGGCCGGAGAAATACTCGCGGTCGATGACCATTGGCGCTTGAGCAACTTCAGCACCGATCGAACCTATGTGGTGGAGAACCCCGAAGGGGCGGGTGAGTATCTCCGCGTCGCGCCACGGCGAGCCGCCTGTCCGGTGCCGTTCGAGTTCTCCCGTGTCGTTCTTTCCACCGACGGACCGGCGAATTCGTTCCAAGTGTTCGCATCTCAGCATCTCTATCTGGATCCAGACGAACACGACATGATCGAGCCGGACGGCTCCTCCACCGTCTCGGCCTTCTCCTTGGACGAACGGGCGACCTACTTTCTTGTCTTGGTCGCGTTGTGCGAGCCGCGATTGCGCGATGAGTCGTCAACGGCGCTACCGACGTCCCGTCAGATCTCGGAGCGGCTGGCTGATCTTCCTGACCGGAGCCTCTCCCTCCGCGCCGTCAACTTCCATATCGACTATCTGGCCGAACGGAAGCTACGCGTGCGGCAGCCGTACGAGGAAGAGAGGCAGGACGGGAAGCGCGCTGCCGTCGTGGACACCGCCCTTCGCTTCGGCCTGGTCAGCGAAGACCACCTCTCCCTGCTCCCGGACCGGCGACCGACTCGTCCCTGACCGCCCACAGTAGGTCGTATCAGGAGACCATCACTTCACTGACCATGCCCGAACTCCACCTTCCAGGCTCCTGGAACCTTTCAGGGTAGGCCCGGTCGCTCAGTGAGGTCCGGCAGCAGGGTCCGGCGAATGCCGAGCCCTTCGTGTTAGGCACGGACAGCACAACGCCTACCGCACGAGAGGACGACCGCCCCTGCCCGCCCCGTTCGAGACGAGGGCGGTCGAGTTGCGAGGCATCTTCCAACGGGATCTTCAAAGTAGCGGCGCTGCAACT
>NZ_JBIQHY010000112.1:0-22581 GCF_044508335.1 Actinomadura sp. | reverse complement strand
GGCCATCGCGCCGGTCCCCGCGCCGCCCGCCGTCGCGGGGCCGCAGGCCCCCGCCGACCTCCGCCTCCCGGCCGGGCCGCGCGCCGTACACGCGCTCCTTGCTGACGCCCGAGTCCTTCATCGTGCCCCTCCCGTGCGGCCGTGGACGGCGAAGACGGCCGCGAGCCCGCCGACCAGCGCGGCCGCGGCCACGCCCGCGTGCTTCCACATCGACGGCAGGTCGCGCGTGGTGACGACCGGGTCCGGCGGCAGGCCGTAGACCTCGGGTTCGTCCAGCAGCAGGAAGAACGCGCCGTCGCCGCCGACGCCGTCCTCCGGGTCGTGGCCGTAGAGGCGGGCGTCCTCGACGCCGATGCCGTGGAGCTGCTCGACGCGGGCCGCGGCCCGCTCCCGCAGCTCGTCCAGCGGCCCGTACTGGATCGAGTCGGTCGGGCACGCCTTCGCGCAGGCCGGTTCGAGGCCCTCCCCGAGCCGGTCGTAGCACAGCGTGCACTTCCAGACCCGGCCGTCCTCCTTGCGCTGGTCGATGACCCCGTACGGGCAGGCGGGCACGCAGTAGCCGCAGCCGTTGCAGATGTCCTCCTGGACGACGACCGTGCCGAACTCGGTGCGGAACAGCGAGCCGGTCGGGCAGACGTCCAGGCAGGCGGCGTGCGTGCAGTGCTTGCAGACGTCGGACGCCATCAGCCAGCGGAAGTCCGTCCCGCCGCCCTCTCCGGAAGCACCGTCGGGAGCGCCGTCGGGAGCGCCGTCGGAAGCGCCGTCGGGCGCCGCGCCGGGGGAGCCGCCGTGGTCGACGCCGGGCTCCGCGCGCCCCATCGGCTTGTTCTGCTCGATGAACGCGACGTGCCGCCAGGTGTCGGCGCCGAGGCCCTGCGTGTTGTCGTAGGACATGCCGGTGAAGTTCAGGCCGTCCTCGGGGATGGCGTTCCACTCCTTGCACGCCACCTCGCACGCCTTGCAGCCGATGCACACCGACGTGTCGGTGAAGAACCCCATCCTGGGCGGGTGGTCGGTATAGCCGGCGTCGGCGGCGACGTCCGTTTCGGCTCCGGCGAGCAGGTTCCGTCCGACCAAGCTGCTCATCCCAGGACCTCCAATGCGCCGCGCCGACGCCCTCCGACTTCCCTGCGACGCGGCTCCTACACGTTCCCTCCTCCGTTGACGCGGATTTCGCGGGCCGGTTAGCTTCGGGGGATGACGGTTGATCGCACCGGTTACGCGGGCCCCCTGGACCAGACGCTCGGCCTGGTCGTGACCGAGGCGTCCGACCAGGAGGTCGTGGCCGAGCTGGAGGTCACCGACAAGCTCATGCAGGCGTACGGGATCGTGCACGGCGGCGTGTACTGCGCGATCACCGAGACGGTGTGCAGCATGGGCGCGGCCCTCACCGTCGGCCTCGACAACCAGGTCGTCGGGATCAGCAACCACACGCGGTTCATCCGCGCCGTGCGCGGCGGCCGCCTGGTGGCCCGCGCCCGCCCGGTCGACCGGGTGGACGACCACGTGACCTGGCAGTCGACGATCACCGACGAGAAGGACCGCGTCGTCGCCGAGGGCACCGTCAACCTGCTGAGACTCTCCCCGCAGGTCTAGTTCCCGCGCAGGCCCTGCCCCCCCGCCGAAGGCTCGGCAGGGGTCAGTCGCCGCTCATCGCCTTCCACTGGCGGTCGGCGACGGGCCGCCAGGTGTCGTGGCGCTCGTGGAACAGCGTGTACGCCTGCGAGCCGCTCCAGTCGTCCGGCAGCAGCTCCGCCGGCAGGCCCGGGTCGAGGAACGGGAACCGGCGCCATTCCTGCACGAGCCGCGTGTGCGCCGCGAACGTGCCCGGATCGTCGGCGGGGCGCAGGCTGCGGACGGCGTCCAGGAAGTCCTCGTAGGCGAGCTCGATCTCGTCCAGGTCCCACGCCTGCCGGGCCACGCGCCGCGCCTCCGCCAGGTCGCCGAGCCGCCCGGTGAACAGCGTGGAGGTGTCGGCGACGCCGATCTCCGCCAGCACGTCCCGCACCTCCGGCTCGCGTTCGGGATGCGGGCTCACCCACACGCCGGGGGAGAGGTTGCCGAGCCCGCTCCACGCGAGCCGCGTCCGCAGCAGGTGGCGGAGCCTGCGGCTGGTCTCCGGGACGGTCGCGAGGACCAGCAGCCACCGCCCGTCCCACTCGCCGACCGGCTCGCCGAAGCCGTAGATCCGCTCGGTGCCGTCGGTGAGCAGCCGCTCGCCGGCCGGGGTGAGCCGCCAGGCGGTGCGCCGGCCGCGCCGCTCCCCGGCGAGCCAGCCCTCGGCGGCGCTGCGCGCGAGCGCCTGCCGGACGGCCTTCTCCTCCACGCCGAGCAGCCCCAGCGCCCGCAGGAACGCCGCCGTCCACACCGGTTCGCCGCCGGGCAGGACGAACTCGCCGAGCACGGTCAGCAGCAGCGACCTGGCGCTCGCCGCGCCCAGCTCGCGGCGGCGCCGGAACTGGGGCCGCGCCGCGTCCCCGCCGGATCGGGCCATCTGCTTCTCCTTCTCAGCCCTTCAGGGGCGCGGCCGTCCATGGAACGCTGTCCAGTATCGCGCCCGTCCCCTTCCCGCAGACCATCATTCGACAAGTCTATTGACTGGCGTTTCGTCCATGTAGAGCATAAGTGCCACGGTTCCCGGCGACTGGAGACCCCCGATGACCGCTGAAACGGCGCCCGCCGAAACCGCGACCGCCCCGGCCGCGCCCGCCACGTTCAACGCTTCCGAATACCTGCTCCAGGCGGCCTCCCGGCCCGGCGGCGCCGGCCGGACGGCCCTCACCGGGCCGGGCGGCGACCTCAGTTACGCCGAGCTCGCGGAGCTCGCCGGGCAGGTCGCGGCGGGCCTGGAGGCGTGGGGCATGCGGGCCGAGGAGCGGGTGGTCCTGTTCATGGCCGACGGGCCGTACATGGCCGCCGCGATCCTCGGCGCGATGCGGCTCGGCGCCGTCCCGGTGCCGGTGTCGACGATGCTGACCGGCACCGAGCTGGCCGCGCTGCTCAACGACGCGCGGGCCAGGGTGCTGCTGGTCAGCGACCGGTTCGCGGTCGCGGCCGAGGCGGCGCTCGCGCACGCGCCGGGCGTCCGGCGCGTCGCGGTCGAGGCCGGCGCGGGCGAGGGGGGCGCGGGTGAGGGGGGCGCGGGCGAGGGGGGCACGGGTCTGCAGGCGCCGTCCGGCGTGGAGGTGAGCCCCTTCGAGGACCTGGTCGCTGCGGGCCGCGAGCGCGGCGGGGAACTGGCCGACCCCTACCTGACCTCGGACGACTCCAGCGCGCTGTGGCTCTACACGTCCGGGACGACCGGCAAGCCGAAGGGCGCGATGCACCGGCACGCCAACATCCGGCACGTCGTGGAGACCTACGGCCGCCAGGTCCTCGGCATCAGGCCCGACGACCGCTGCTACTCGGTGGCCAAGCTGTTCTTCGCCTACGGGATCGGCAACTCGCTGTTCTTCCCGCTCTCCGCGGGCGCGACCTCGATCCTGGACCCCGGCCCGCCGACGCCCGCGTCGGTGGCGGAGCGGCTGGCCGAGTACCGCCCGACGCTGTTCTTCGCCGTCCCCACCTTCTACGCGGCGATCCTGAACGCCGGCGTGCCGGTCGAGGCGTTCGCGTCCGTCCGGCTGGCGGTGTCGGCGGGCGAGCCGCTGCCCGCCGAGCTGTGCCGCCGCTTCACCGAGCGGTACGGCGTGGAGATCATCGACGGGATCGGCTCGACGGAGTGCCTGCACATCTTCCTGTCGAACCGCCCGGGCGAGGTCCGCCCGGGGACGACGGGCACCGCGGTCCCCGGCTACGAGCTGCGGATCGTGGACGCCGACGGGAACGAGGTCGCGCCGGGCACGCCGGGCTCGCTGCTGGTGAAGGGCGAGTCGATCGCGACGGGCTACTGGTGCCGCACCGACACCACCCGGAAGGTGTTCCAGGGGGAGTGGCTGCGCACCGGCGACACCTACGTGCGGGACGCGGACGGCTACTACACCTGCCTCGGCCGGACCGGCGACATGCTCAAGGCCGGCGGGATCTGGGTGTCGCCGGCCGAGGTGGAGGGGCGGCTGCTGGAGCATCCGGCGGTCGCGATGGTCGCGGTGGTCGGGCTGCCGGACGCCGACGGGCTGGACAAGCCGGTCGCCGCCGTCGTCCTCAAGGAGGGCGCCGCCGCCGAGCCGGCGGAGCTGATCGACTTCTGCCGGGCCGGGCTCGCGTCGTTCAAGCGGCCCCGCGAGGTGCTGATCGTGGACAAGCTCCCGACGACGCCCACCGGCAAGCTGCGCCGCTTCGCCGTCCGCGAGATGGCCGCGACCTTGCTGAACGCGCGCTGAGCGGGCATCCGGCGGCGCCCGGCCGCTCCCGCCGGAGGCGGCTCGCGGCTCCACATGCTACAAACTCTTGACGTGGTGACCGAGTTCTGTGGAGCATGAGGGTACGGACAGAGCGGAGGAGCACCCATGCACGTCGAGTTCCGGACGGACCCGGCCCGCTACCGGCACTGGCGCCTGGACGTCGACGGGCCCGTCGCCACCCTCACGATGGCCGTGGACGAGCAGGGCGGCCTGGTCCCCGGCTACGAGCTGAAGCTCAACTCCTACGACCTCGGCGTGGACATCGAGCTGTACGACGCCGTCCAGCGGCTCCGCTTCGAGTATCCCGGGGTCCGCACGGTCGTGATCACCAGCGGCAAGGAGAAGATCTTCTGCGCGGGCGCCAACATCCGGATGCTCGCCGCGTCCCCGCACGCCTGGAAGGTGAACTTCTGCAAGTTCACCAACGAGACCCGCAACGGCATCGAGGACGCGACGGCGAACTCGGGCCAGACGTACCTGGCGGCCGTCAACGGCACCGCGTCCGGCGGCGGCTACGAGCTGGCCCTCGCCTGCGAGCACATCATGCTCGTGGACGACCGGTCGTCGGCGGTGTCGCTGCCGGAGCTGCCGCTGCTCGGCGTCCTGCCCGGCACCGGCGGCCTCACCCGCGTGTCGGACAAGCGGCGCGTCCGCCGCGACCGCGCCGACTACTTCTCCACCAAGGCGGAGGGGCTCGGCGGCAAGAAGGCCGTCGCGTGGCGGCTGGTCGACGAGGCGGTGCCCCGCACGGCCTGGGACGCGACCGTCGCGGAACGCGCCAGGGAGCTGGCGGCCCGCTCGTCCCGCCCGGCCGGCGCCGAGGGCGTCCCGCTGACCCCGCTCGCCAAGGAGCGCACCGGCGAGTCCATCGCCTACCGGCACGTGTCGGCCCGGCTGGACCGCGACGCGGGCGCCGCCGAGATCACGATCGCCGGCCCGGACGCGCCCCCGGAGGACTTCCACCGCGAGGAGTTCTGGACGCTGGCCATGACGCGGGAGCTGGACGACCTGATCCTCGACCTGCGCACCAACGAGCTGGAACTCGGCACCTGGGTGTTCCGCGCCACCGGCAGGGCCGAGCACGTCCTCGCCCATGACCGGCTGCTGCTCGACAACGCGGGCGACTGGCTCGCCAACGAGATCATCCACTACCTGAAGCGGACCCTGAAGCGCCTGGACGTGACCAGCCGCAGCCTCATCGCCCTGATCGAACCGGGCTCCTGCTTCGCCGGCTCCCTCCTGGAGGTCGCGCTCGCCGCCGACCGCACCTACCAGCTCGACGGCGTCTTCGAGGACGTCGACCCGGACGCCGACCCCGCGACGATCACCGTGGACGCCATGAACCTCGGCCCGCTCCCGATGGGCAACGGCCTCACCCGCCTCGCGACCCGCTTCCTCGGCGACGACGAGGCCCTCGCCGCCGTCCGCGACGCGGCCGGCAAGCCGCTGGAGGCCGCGGACGCCGAGCGCCTCGGCCTGGTCACCTTCGCGCCCGACGACATCGACTGGGACGAGGAGGTCCGCATCGCGATCGAGGAGCGGGCCAGCTTCAGCCCCGACGCGCTGACCGGGCTGGAGGCCAACTACCGCTTCCCCGGCCCGGAGACCATGGAGACCAAGATCTTCGGACGGCTCACCGCCTGGCAGAACTGGATCTTCACCCGCCCGAACGCGTCCGGCCCCGACGGCGCGCTGCGCCGCTACGGCACCGGCCAGCGCCCCGACTTCGACCGAAAGCGAGTCTGACCCCATGCCCACCACGGCCGACTACACGGAGAAGATCCCGAACAACGTCGACCTGCACGAGGACAGGCGCCTCCAGCGGGCGCTGGAGTCCTGGCAGCCGAACTTCCTGAACTGGTGGGAGTCGATGGGCCCGTCCCTGCCCACCAGGGACGTCTACCTGCGCACCGCCGTCAACGTCGGCCGCGAGGGCTGGGCGCACTTCGGGCACGTCGCGATGAAGGACTACCGGTGGGGCATCTTCCTCGCCGAACGCGACGGCGACCGGCGCATCGGCTTCGGCGAGCACAAGGGCGAGCCCGCCTGGCAGAAGGTGCCGGGCGAGTACCGCGCCGACCTGCAGCGCCTCATCGTCATCCAGGGCGACACCGAGCCGGCGTCCGTCGAGCAGCAGCGCAACCTCGGCGCGACCGCGCCCAGCCTCTACGACCTGCGCAACCTCTTCCAGGTGAACGTGGAAGAAGGACGCCACCTGTGGGCGATGGTCTACCTCCTGCACGCCTACTTCGGACGCGAGGGCCGCGAAGAGGCCGAAGAGCTCCTGCACCGCAACTCCGGCAGCGAGGAGTCGCCCCGCATCCTGGGCGCCTTCAACGAGGAGACGCCCGACTGGCTGTCGTTCTTCATGTTCACCTACTTCACCGACCGGGACGGCAAGTACCAGCTCGGCACGCTGAAGGAGTCCGGTTTCGACCCGCTGTCCCGGACCTGCGAGTTCATGCTCAAGGAAGAGGCCCACCACATGATGGTCGGCACCACGGGCATCGACCGGGTCGTGGAGCGGACCGTCGAGCTGATGAAGCAGCACGACACCGACGACGTCGCCCCGCACGGCGGCATCTCCCTGGACGTCATCCAGAAGTACCTGAACTTCCACTACTCGGTGTCGCTCGACCTGTTCGGCTCCGAGACGTCCAGCAACGTCGCCAACTACTACACGGCCGGGCTCAAGGGCCGCTGGATGGAGGGCCGCCGCAAGGACGACCACCGCCTCACCGACGACGCCATCATGGTGGACGCCCTCGTCGACGGCGCCGTCGGCCAGAAGGAGGTCGCCGCGCTCACCGGCCTGAACACCGACCTGCGCCGCGAGTACATCTCCGACTGCCAGAGCGGCGTCAACCGGTGGAACCGGATCCTCGCCGACGCCGGCCTCCCGCAGCGCCTCTACCTGCCGAGCGTCGCCTTCAACCGCAAGGTCGGCGCCTTCGCCGGCGTCGAGGCCACCCCGGACGGCGAGATTCTCTCCGCCGCCGAATGGGAGGAGCGCAAGGGCGCCTGGCTGCCGACCGAGGTCGACAAGACCCACGTCCGCTCGCTGATGCGCCCCGTCTACGAGCGCGGCAAGATCGCCGCCTGGATCGCCCCGCCCCGCAACGGCATCAACGGGAAGCCGTTCGACTACGAGTACGTCCGCCTCTGACCGGGCCGGCGCTCAACGGGCCCGGGCGAGGTGGCGGGAGATCACCAGGCGCTGGATCTGGTTGGTGCCTTCGAAGATCTGCATGACCTTCGCCTCGCGCATGAAGCGCTCCACGGGGAAGTCGCGGGTGTACCCGGCCCCGCCGAGGACCTGGACGGCGTCGGTGGTGACCTTCATGGCGTTGTCGGTGGCGATCAGCTTGGCGATGGACGCCTCGCGGCCGTAGGGGCGGCCCGCGTCCTTCAGGCGGGCGGCGGACAGGTAGGTCGCGCGGGACGACTCGATCGCGGCCGCCATGTCGGCGAGGACGAACGCCAGGCCCTGGTGGTCGATGATCGCCTTGCCGAACGCCTCGCGGTGCTTGGCGTAGGCGACGGCGTGGTCGAGCGCGCCCTGGGCGAGGCCGGTGGCGACGGCCGCGATGCCGAGGCGGCCGGCGTCGAGGCCGGCGAGGGCGATGGACAGGCCCTGGCCCTCGGCGCCGATCAGGTTGGCGGCGGGGACGCGGGCGTCCTCCAGGCGGACGGTGGCCGTGGTGGAGCCCATCAGGCCCATCTTGTCCTCGGGCGGGTCGAACTCCAGTCCGGGGGTGCCCGCGGGGACGTGGAAGCAGGAGATGCCGCGCGCCCCGTCGTCGGACGTGCGGGCCATGACGGTGTAGAAGTCGGCCTCGCCGCCGTGGGTCGTCCACGCCTTGGCGCCGTTGAGGACGTAGGAGTCGCCGTCGCGGACGGCCCTGGCCCGCATCGCGGCCGGGTCGGAGCCCGCGTGGGCCTCGGAGAGGCAGTACGCGCCCAGCTGCTCGCCGGACAGCATGCCGGGGAGCCACTCCGCGCGCTGCTCGTCGGTGCCGTAGGCGAACAGGGGGAAGCAGGACAGCGCGTGCACGCTGACGCCGACGCCGACGCTGGCCCAGACGGCGCCGATCTCCTCCAGGACCTGGAGGTAGACCTCGTACGGCTGGTCGCCGCCGCCGAACTCCTCCGGGTAGGGGAGCGTCAGCAGCCCGGCCCGGCCCAGCGTCGTGAACACGTCGCGGGGGAAGGCGCCGGCGCGCTCGTCGCCGGCGACGCGCGGCGCCAGCTCCTTGGCCGCGATGTCGCGGGTGAGCGCGATCAGGTCCTCGGACTCCGGGGTCGGCAGGTGCCGGGTGGCGGGCATGGGCGGGCTCCTTTCGGCCCTCCAACGGTACCAAAGCCGGTACCGGAGAACCTTCTTTGGTACTGTCGGCGCATGACCCCGGTGGTTGGGAGGGCCGCGGACGAGCGCGTCACGCGGGCGGCGCGGCGCCGGGAGGCGCTGATCGGGCGGCTCATGGACGTCTTCCTCGACCGCGGGTTCGCCGAGCTGAGCGTCGCCGACCTGGCCGCGCTGCTGCGCTGCTCGAAGAGCACGCTGTACTCGGTCGCGGCGAGCCGGGAGCAGATCATCGTGGCGGTCGTGCGCGCGTTCTTCCGGCGGGCGGCCGAGCGCGTCGAGGCCGCCCTCGACGCCGGCGGCGATCCGCGCGAGCGGGTGGGCGTGTACCTGCGCGCGATCTCCGAGGAGCTGGCGCCGGCGTCGCCCGCGTTCTTCGCCGACCTGGACGCGTTCGCCCCGGCCCGCGAGATCTACAAGCAGAACACGCGGTTCGCCGTGCGGCGCGTGCAGGGCCTGGTCCGGGAGGCCGCCGAGGACGCGGACGCCGCGTTCGTCGGCGCGGTCGCCGGGCAGGTGATGGAGTCCATCCACCGCGGCGAGATCAAGGCGCAGACGGGGATGGACGACTCGGCCGCCTACGCCGCGCTGGCCTCCCTCATCGTCGCCCGGATGGCCGCCGGGTAGTCAGCTCCGCGCCGCCTGGAGGGCGTGCTCGACCAGCGCGATCAGCACGCCCCGCGCCATCTCCCGGCTCCGCACGTCGCACAGCAGGACGGGCACGTCCCGGTCGACGTCGAGCGCGTCGCGGATCTCCTCGACGCTGTAGCGGCGGGCGCCGTCGAACTGGTTCGCGGCGACGACGAACGGGATCTCCCGCTGCTCGAAGAAGTCGATGGACGCGAAGCTCGTGCTGAGCCGGCGGGTGTCGACCAGCACGATCGCGCCGACCGCGCCGTAGGCGATCTGGTCCCACATGAACCAGAACCGCTCCTGGCCGGGCGTCCCGAACAGGTACAGCCGGACGCCGCCGGAGAACGTCAGCCGCCCGAAGTCCATCGCGACGGTCGTGGTCGTCTTGTTCTCCACGCCGCCGAGGTCGTCCACCCCGACGGAGGCGTCGGTGAGGGTCTCCTCGGTGCGCAGCGGGCGGATCTCGCTCACCGCGCCGACGAGGGTCGTCTTGCCCACGCCGAATCCGCCGGCCACCAGCACCTTGAGCGTGTGCAGGGGGACGTCGTCGTCCGGCGCGTACGTCACGGACGGGTTAGAGGCGGCGAAGTTCATCGAGCACTCTCATCAGGATGCGGGGGTCGGGACGGTCGGACGGCTCGGCCGCCTGGTGGACCTCTTCGATCAGGCCGTACTGGTGCAGGTCCTCCAGCAGGATCTGCACCACCCGGAACGGCAGGTCGGTCTCCGAGGCCAGGTCGGCCGGGGTCGACGGCTGCCGGCACAGCTCCAGCAGCCGCCGCTGCTCGCGCGACAGCCACACCCGGTCGCCCGGGGTGCGGCCGGTCGCGACCAGGATCGTCACCAGGTCGACGACGAGCCCGCGGGGGCGGGTGCGCCCGCGGGTCATCGCGTACGGCCGCACGACCGGGCCGGCGTCCCGCCCGATCCAGCGCTCTCTCGGAATCTCCACGGTCGGTCAGCCCGAGGCACCCGGCTGCAGCGGCGCGCTCCCGGACTCGGCGCGCGGCGCCGCCGACAGCGCCCGCCGCACCCGCTTGATCAGCATCGTGGTCTCGTAGGCGACGAGCCCTGCGTTGCCGCCGGCGTCGCTGAGCACCGCCAGGCAGCTCCCGTTGCCGGCCGGCATGACGAAGAACAGCTTGTCGTCCAGCTCCACCACGGTCTGCCGGACCTGCTTGGCCTGGAAGTGCTCGCGGGCGCCGTTGGCGAGGCTGTGGAAGCCCGACGACAGCGCCGCGAGGAACTCGGCGTCCTTGCGGGTGACGTCCCCCGAGGCCCCCATGACCAGGCCGTCGCGGGACAGCAGGACGGCCTGGCGGACCTCGCCGACCCGTTGCACCAGATCCTCGAGCAGCCAGTCGAGCTCGCCGGTGGCGTGGCCCTGCCGTGTCATGATTCCCCCCATTCGTCACGTGGATCGAGATCGCCCGGTTCGTCGTCGGCGGTCCTGCCGCGCAGCCAACCAGACTGTAGCGAGGCCATCAGATCGCGGCTGAGCTCCGGACTCGGCTCATCGAAGTCCTCCTCCGCCCGGTCGGCCTCCTCCGGCCGCGCGGCCGCCAGGCGTTTGCGCAGCTGAGGGGCGAGGTTGCGCTGCCGCACCCGGCGCGGGAGGCGGCCGGTGACCTCGCTGTCCTCCACCTCGGCCGGTTCCGGATCCGCCGCCGGCGGCCGGGTCCGGCCATTGGCGCGTCCGGACGGCTCGAACGAGACCGGCGGATCGTACGAGGCGGGTGCGTCGCGGGAACCCGACGCGTCGAAGGCGACCGGCGGTTCGAAGGAGCCGGACGCGTCGGGGGAACCCGGCGCCTCGAAGGCGCCGGGCGCCGTGAAGGCGTCGAAGGACCCGGAGGCGTCGAAGGCGGGCTCATCGTAGGCCGGCGCATCGTAGGCGGGCGCGTCGTAGGCGTCCGGAGCCTCGCGGGGGGAGCCCGGCGGCTCGTACGCGTCGGGCGGGCCGTTGAAGGACACCGGTGGCGGCGCGTCCGGCGGGCCGTGCCGCGGCGGGCGCGCCGGCGGGCCGGGCAGCGCGGGGCGGATCGGGCGGCCGAGCCGCGGCGCGCCCGCACCGGACGCGACGGGCTGCGTCGCGCCGGCGTCGCCGATCGCCTGCCACTGGTCGTCCATGACCACGAGGGAGTGCGGGATCAGCACGATCGCGGTCGTCCCCCCGTACGCCGACGGCTGCAGCGAGACCTTGATGTCGTGCCGGGCCGCCAGCCGCGCGACGACGAACAGGCCGAGCCGCTCGGTGTCGACGAGGTCGAACTCCACGGCGCTGGCGAGCCGCTGGTTGAGCGCGTTCATCTCGTCGGGGTGCAGGCCGATGCCGCGGTCGACGACCTCCACCGCGAGCCCGTTGGCGACGGTCTCGACCTTGACGGTGACCTCGGTGGTCGGCGGCGAGAAGGCGGTGGCGTTCTCGATCAGCTCGGCGAGCAGGTGGATGACGTCGGCGACCACGTCGCCGGTGACCGCGGCCGACGACGCGCCGGTCACCTCGATGCGGGTGTAGTCCTCGACCTCGGCGATCGCGGCGCGCACCACGTCCTCCGCGGCGACCGGGTGGTCCCACGCGCGGACGGTCGGCGAGCCGGACAGGATGACCAGGCCCTCGGCGTGCCGCCGCATGCGGGTCGTGAGGTGGTCGAGGCGGAACAGGTCGTCCAGCTCCTCGGAGCTGGACGCGCGCCGCTCCATCTGGTCCAGCAGCCGCAGCTGCCGGTGCAGCAGCGACTGGCTGCGCCACGACAGGTTGACGAAGACCCGGTTGATGCTGGCGCGCAGCTCCGCCTCGCCGATCGCGGTGCGGATCGCCTGCCGCTGGACGGTCTCGAACGCCTCGCTGACCAGCGCGACCTCCCGGGTCTTCCCGGCCGCGGGGCGGGGCGTCTCGGCCTCCAGGTCCACCCGCTCACCGCGCCGCAGCCGCGCGACGACGCGGGGCAGCCGCTCGTTCGCCAGCTCCTGCGCCGACCGCTGCAGCCGCCGCAGCTCGTCGGCGTGCCGGCGGGCGAACAGCAGCGACAGCACGATGGAGGCGATGACGGCGAGCAGCCCGACCCCGCCCGCCAGGTACACCCGCAGCATGATCGCGTCGCCGGCGGGCTCGACCTCGTCGTGCTGGAGCTGCTCGCCGGCCTTGGCGGTGGTGCCGAGCCACACCTGCCCGGCCGCCCCGATCACGGCGCGCCAGCGCCGCGGGTCGGGCGTCCGGCCGCGCTGGACGACGGAGGACTCCAGCTCGACGAAGTCGGCGTAGGCGGGCGAGTTCACCAGCCGGCTCATCGTCTTCGCCATGTCCCCGGCGAGCCCGGTCATGCCGAGGTCGACCAGCTGGGCGCGGGTGCCCGCCCACTGGGCGAACGCGGCGCGGGTTCCGGCCTTCAGGCGGCCGCCGCCGAGCGCGGTCAGCAGCGTGTCCTCGCGCAGCATGAAGTCGCGCGCCCAGTACATGTACAGCAGGCCGTTGGTCTGCTGTACCACGCTGACGTCGTCGAGGGTCACCAGCGTGGTCAGCAGCCGGATCGTGTTGTCGAAGGCGGTGCTGTAGGCGTTGATGGCGTCCAGCGGCGAGACGTTCTGCGCGGTGATCTGCGACCGGATGCTGGCCAGCTGGTCGAGCTGGTTGCCGACGTTCCGGGTGCGCTGGATCTCGCTCTCGGTCAGATGCTTCGTGGCCTCGGGGGAGAGCGCCGTCTTGCGGAACGAGGCCACCGCGCTCTCGGTCTTCTGGGTCGCCTCCCGGAACTTCCGGGTGGTGGCGGGCGACGGCGACACCAGCGCGGTGACCGCGGCGGCGCGCTCGTCCTGGACGGCCTGCATGGCGCGGGTGGCCGGGTCGCCGGCGCGTTCCCGGTTCCCGGCGTACTGGTTCCGCTGGATCGCCTCGTTCAGCGCCGGAACGGCCGAGAACGTCCACAGGGCCACGAGCGACACGAGCGGGACCGCCAGGAGCAGGACGATCCTCCGCCCGATCGGACGCGTGTGCGGACGCCCGTGGGATCTGCGCACCTGTTCGGGACTCGACAACGGCCCACTCCTGATCGTCGGCGGCCACCTGCAAGGGTGACGAAGCATACTCACGCCGTTTTGTCCGCTGCCAGCGGCTTCACCTGCTGGAACTCGTATCCGGGGAAGCACGGGGCGGGCCGGCGGGCGCGGCCGGGGGCCACCGCGGGGCAGCCGCGCGGTTGCGGGCGTTTCCGCAGGTCAATGCGGTCCAATCCGCCGCCATTCCCAGTTGACCTTGGAGAACGCGCCCGAGCCGTCCCGTCGTTGATCGACACGAGCGGTGCGGTGCTCCGGGACGGACGGTGACCGCATACGAAATGTCGATCTTGTGAGCTGAGATGAAAAAGAGGCCAATATTGGCCGTTTTGATGCTAAGTCGTGTCTTGTTGTGTGAATTGACGCGTGTCAAGCTTCGGGTTGCTTCGTCCCCCCACAAACGGAGACCTAGTCATGCGCAGAGCCGCGCTCGCCGCCCTCACCGGGCTGTCGCTCGCCGCCACGACCGTGGCCGCGGTACCGGCCCAGGCCGCCGGACCGGCCCACGCCAAGCCGGCCCACTCCAAGCTGGCCCGGCTGGTCAAGCTGAAGAACGTCCGCCATCACCAGCTGAACCTGCAGAAGATCGCGGACGCCAACGGCGGCAACCGGGCCGCCGGGCTCCCCGGCAGCGAGATCACCATCAAGTACATCGCCGACCAGCTCAAGCGGGCCGGCTACAAGCCCACGGTGCAGAGGTTCACGTTCGACTTCTGGCAGGAGACGGCGGAGCCCGTCTTCGCCGAGACCGCGCCGGAGCAGAAGACGTTCGCCCCGGACACCGACTTCGCGACCTTCCAGTACTCCGGGACCGGCGACGTCACCGCCGCCGCCACGCCCGTCGACACGGACGCCACCGGGGTCGGCAGCGGCTGCGAGGCCGACGACTTCACCGGCTTCCCGGCGGGCCACATCGCGCTGATCCAGCGCGGCGGCTGCTTCTTCTCCGTGAAGACCGACAACGCCATCGCCGCCGGCGCGTCCGCCGTGGTCATCTACCAGCTCCCCGACCAGCCCGGCCCCGTCGCGGGCACGCTGACCAAGCCGTACGGCATCCCGGTCGTCGGCCCGACCAACGCGATCGGGAAGGCGCTCGTCGACCAGGCGAACAACGGCGGCGTGACGCTGCGCGTGAAGACCGAGACGCTCAACGAGAAGCGCGGGACCGCCAACGTCATCGCCGACACCGAGCGCGGCCGCGCCGACAACGTCGTGGTCGTCGGCGCCCACAACGACAGCGTCACCGAGGGCCCCGGCATCAACGACGACGGCTCGGGCACCGCGACGCTGCTGGAGATGGCGAAGCAGATCAACAAGCTCGGCCCGCAGCTCCGCAACAAGGTGCGGTTCGCGTTCTGGGGCGCCGAGGAGGAGGGCCTGCTCGGCTCCCAGTACTACGTCGACAACCTCCCGCAGGCCGGGCGCGACAAGATCGCGCTGATGCTCGACTTCGACATGCTCGCCTCGCCGAACTACGTCAACTTCGTCTACGACGGCGACGATAGCGCGGGCGAGAACAACGTCGAGCCGCCCGCCGGGTCCGGCGCCATCGAGAAGGCGTTCAACGACTACTTCGCGAGCCGGGGCCTCGCCACCGACCCGACGCCGTTCAACGGGCGGTCCGACTACAACGCGTTCATCACCGCGGGCATCCCGGCCGGCGGCGTGTTCACCGGCGCCGAGGGCATCAAGACGCCCGAGCAGGCGAAGACCTACGGCGGCACGGCCGGGGTGGCCTACGACCCCTGCTACCACTCGGTGTGCGACCGGTACGACAACGTGAACCTCAAGGGCTTCGACCAGATGATCGACGCCACCGCCGCGGTCACCCAGCTGTTCGCGCACAGCACGCTGACGGTCAACGGCAACGAGCTGGCCAGGCGCGCCCCGGCGCAGGCGAAGAAGCGCGTCGCCCCGGCCGAGATCGGCGGCCACGCGACCCGGTGACACCGGCCATCCCATGAAGGGACTCGCGTAAGACACACGCGTAGAGACACACGCGTAGAGGGACGCGTCCGCTCCGGGCGCGTCCCTCACCTTTTCAAGTTCAAGCGGGCACAGTGCCTCAAGCGGGCACGGTGCCTCGCACAGTGCCTAGGCGAGCGCCTCGGCGATCCCGCGCAGCGCCGGGCGCGGGTCGTCCTCGCCCAGCACCTGGACCGCCACCTGGTCGGCGCCCGCGTCCAGGTGCGCCGCCACCCGCGCCGCCAGCGCCGCCGCGTCGCCGTGCGCGATCAGCGCGTCCACCAGCGCGTCGCTGCCGGAGCCCGCCACGTCCTCGTCGGTGAAACCGAGCCGCTTGACGTTGTTCACGTAGTTGCGGAGCCCGAGGTACCTGCGGGCGGTCTCGCGGGCCAGCGCGCGGGCGCGGCCGGCGTCGATGTCGAGCACCACCTTCTGCTCGGGGACCAGGAGCGGGCCCGCGCCCAGCGTCTCCCGCGCCTCGCGGGTGTGCTCGGGCGTCGTGAAGTACGGGTGCGCGCCCGCCGTGCGCTCCGCCGCCAGCCGCAGCACCTTCGGTCCGAGCGCCGCCAGCACCCGCCCGCTCGCCGGGACGCCGGCGGCGTCCAGGTCGTCGAGGTACCGGACGATCGTCTCGTACGGGCTGCGGTACTCCCGGGTCGCCTCCGGGTGGCCGATCCCGACGCCGAGCAGGAACCGCCCGCCGTACGCGCCGCCGAGCCGGTGGTAGGACGCGGCGACCTCCTCGGCCGGCGTCGCCCACATGTTCACGACGCCGGTCGCGATCACGAGCCGGTCCGTCGCCGCGAGCAGCCGCTCGGCGATCTTGAGGTCGCCGCGCGGCGACCCGCCTATCCAGACGGCGCCGTAGCCGAGGTCCTCGATGTCCTTCGCCAGGTCCTCGTCCAGCATGCTCCACGGCCGCCAGACGCCGAGCCGGCCCAGTTCGATCTTGTCCATGTCGTCTCCCAACACCTCGTGCCGCCGTTCCATGCCCCCTTCCCCGGTGCCAGGATGTGAGGCATGACCGACCGGCCGCGCCTGCTGCTCCTGGACGGCCACTCGCTGGCCTACCGGGCGTTCTACGCCCTTCCGGTGGAGAACTTCAGCACCACGGCCGGGCAGCCGACGAACGTCGTGTACGGGTTCGCGAACATGCTGGCGAACGTGCTGCGGGACGAGCGCCCGACGCACGCGGCCGTCGCGTTCGACGTGGGGCGGCAGACGTTCCGCGCCGAGGCGTTCCCGGAGTACAAGGCGAACCGGTCGCGGTCGCCGGCGGAGTTCGGCGCGCAGCTCCCCGTCCTGGACCGGCTGCTCGCCGCGATGAGCGTGCCGGTGCTGCGGGCGCCCGGCTACGAGGCCGACGACGTGATCGCGACCCTCGCGGCGGCGGCGGAGGCGGACGGCATGGACGTGCTGATCGTCACCGGCGACCGGGACGCCCTCCAGCTCGTCAGCGACGACGTCACCGTCCTGTACTTCTACCGGACGGCCGCGGAGATGGTCCGGTACACGCCGGAGGCGGTGCGCGAGAAGTACGGGCTGACGCCCGCGCAGTACCCCGACTTCGCGGCGCTGCGCGGCGACCCGTCCGACAACCTGCCGAGCATCCCCGGCATCGGGGAGAAGACGGCCGCGAAGTGGGTGCGCGAGTTCGGGTCGCTCGACGAGCTGCTCGCCCGCGCCGGGGAGGTGCGGGGCAAGGCCGGGGAGAGGCTGCGCGGCGCGCTCGGCACGGTGCGGCTCAACCGGCGGCTGACCGAGCTCGTCCGGGACGTGGACCTGCCGGTGGCGCCCGCCGACCTGCGCCGCCGCCCCTACGACCTGCCCGCGTTCACGGCGCTGCTGGACGAGCTGGAGTTCCGCAACGCCAGCCTCCGGCAGCGCCTCTTCGCCGCCGACCCCGGCGGCGGCCGCGCCCCGGACGCGGCACGGCCCGAACCGGTGCGGGGCCGCGAGCTCGGGCCGGGCGAGCTCGCCGGCTGGCTCCGGGAGCACGCGACCGGCCCGACCGGGCTCGCCGCCGACGCCGCGTGGGCGCGCGGTGAAGGCGACGTCGCGCTGATCGCGCTGGCCGGCGGCGACGGGCACGCGGCCGCGTTCGACCCGTCCGCCCTCACCGCGGACGACGAGCGCGCCTTCGCGGGCTGGCTGGCCGACCCCGCGCGTCCGAAGGCGCTGCACGACGTGAAGTCGCTGCTGCGCGTGCTCGGCGAGCGCGGCCGGCGGCTCGCCGGCGTCGCGACCGACGTGGCGCTGGCCGCCTACCTGCTGCTTCCCGGCCTGGCCGCCTACGGGATCGCCGACCTCGCGGGCCGCCACCTGGGCCGCCGCCCGCCCGCCGGCGGCGCGGCGGGGCTGATGCTGAGCGCCCGCGCCGTCCTCGACCTCGCCGGGAAGTTCGCGGACGACCTCGCCTCCACCGGCATGGACGAGGTCCTCCGCGACGTCGAGCTGCCGCTGTCGGACCTGCTCGCCCGCGCCGAGCGCGCCGGGATCCAGGTGGACGCCGCCCTGCTGGAGGAGCTGGAGCGGCACTTCGCCGACGCGATGGAGCGCGCCGCCGCCGAGGCCGCCGAGATCGCCGGCCGCCGCTTCAACCCCGGCTCGACGAAGCAGCTCCAGGAGGTGCTGTTCGGCGAGCTGAACCTGCCGAAGACCAAGAAGATCAAATCCGGGTACTCCACCGACGTGGACGCGCTGACCTGGCTCGCCGCCCAGACCGACAACGGCCTCCCGCAGGTGCTGCTGCGGCACCGCGACCAGGCGCGGCTGCGCACCACGGTCGCGGGGCTGATCCGCGAGATCGGCGCGGACGGCCGGATCCACACCACGTTCCAGCAGACGGTCGCGGTGACCGGCCGGCTCACCTCGACCGAGCCGAACCTGCAGGTCATCCCGGTCCGGACGGAGGAGGGGCGGCGCATCCGCCGCGCGTTCCGGCCCGGCGACGGCTACGAGTCGCTGCTGACGGCCGACTACGGCCAGCTCGAACTGCGCGTCATGGCGCACCTGTCCCAGGACCCGACGCTGCTGGCCGCGTTCGAGTCGGGCGAGGACCTGCACGCCACGATGGCCGCGCAGGTCTTCCAGGTCTCCCCGGACGCCGTCACCCCCGACATGCGGCGCAAGATCAAGGCGATGTCGTACGGGCTCGCCTACGGGCTGTCGGCGTTCGGGCTGGCCCGGCAGCTCGGCATCCCGATGGCGGAGGCCCGCCCGCTGATGGACGCCTACTTCGCGCGGCTCGGCGGCGTCCGCGACTACCTGGACCACGTGGTCGCCGAGGCCCGCGTCACCGGCTACACCCGCACGATCCTCGGCCGCCGCCGCTACCTGCCCCACCTGACCAGCGACAACCGGCAGCGGCGCGAGACCGCCGAGCGGATGGCGCTGAACGCGCCGATCCAGGGCTCCGCCGCCGACATCGTCAAGATCGCGATGCTGCGGGTGGACGAGGCGCTCACCGCCGCCGGGCTGCGCAGCCGGCTGCTGCTCCAGGTGCACGACGAGATCGTCCTGGAGGTCGCGCCGGGCGAGCGGGACGCGGTGGAGAAGATCGTCCATGACCGGATGACGACCGCCTACCCGCTCACCGTCGGCCTGGAGGTCGCCATCGGCGTCGGCGCCGACTGGGACGCCGCCGCTCACTGAAGGTCCGGCGGGTCACTGCCCCTCCGGCGGGCGCCCCTCCCACGCGTCGCGGAGCAGCGCCCGCAGACCGGCCTCCTCCGGGGGCCGCGGGTTGGCGAAGCCGCCGGCGGCGGCCCGCGCGACGACGTCGTCCAGGTGCTCGGGGGCGGCGCCCAGCTCCCCGAGCGACCGCGGCAGCCCCAGCGATCCGGCCAGGTCCCACAGGGCGCGGGCGGGGTCGCCGCGTCCGAGCGCCCGCCCGAGCGCCGCCGCGGCGTCCGGTGCGGCGGGGGCGTTGTAGGCGAGGGCGTGCGGCAGCAGGACGGTGTGCGTCTCGGCGTGCGGCAGGTTCAGCGACCCGCCGAGGATGTGGCACAGCTTGTGGTGCAGGCCCATCGTGGTGGCGCCCAAGCACGTCCCGCACAGCCACGCCCCGTACAGGGCGCGGGTGCGCGCGGGCAGGCCGCCGGGCTTCCGGACGACCTCCGGCAGCGCCCCGGCCAGCGCCCGCACCGCCTCCTCCGCCATCAGCGTGACGACCGGCGACGCGTCCGGGGCGTAGAGCGCCTCGACGGCGTGCGCCATCGCGTTCATCCCGGACGCCGCCGACACCGCGGGCGGCAGCCCCAGCGTCAGGGACGGGTCGTAGAGCACCGTCCGGGCGAGGACGCGCTCGTCGCGGCCGGTGCGTTTGACGCCGCCCTCCGTCATGCCCCACGTCGGGGTCATCTCCGACCCGGAGTACGTCGTCGGGACGGCCGCGATCGGCAGCCCCGTCTCCTTGGCGACCGCCTTGGCCAGGCCGACCGCCGACCCGCCGCCGAACGGCACCAGGGCGTCCGCCCCCACCGACGCGGCGACGCGGCGGGCCTCCTGCGCCGCCTCCACCGGCACGTGCATCACGGCCCCGGCGTGCACGCCCGCGGCCCGCGCGCCGAGCGCGGCCGCGGCGCGCTCCGCGTCGGCGCGGCGCCCGGGCGTCGACAGGACGAGCACCCGCGAGACGCCCAGGGCGTCCACCTCGGCGGGCAGGTCCCCGAGCACGCCCTCCCCGAAGACGACCCGGACGGGAAGCGGCCTGTAGGCGAATCGCAGCGCGTCCATGACCCGACCTTACGATCAGCCGCTCCCAGCGCGGGTAGGGTCCGCGGCAGGGGAGGTGCTCATGGAGATCGAGATGATCGTCGAGATCCCCGGCGGATCGCGCAACAAGTACGAGATGGACCACAAGCTGGGCCGCATCCGGCTGGACCGGATGCTGTTCACGGCGACCCGGTACCCGCACGACTACGGCTACATCCCGGACACCTGCGCGGAGGACGGCGACCCTCTGGACGCGATGGTGCTGCTGGACGAGCCCACGTTCCCCGGCTGCCAGATCACCGTCCGCAGCATCGGCGTGTTCTGGATGCTGGACGAGAAGGGCCCCGACGCCAAGATCCTGACCGTCCCGTCGAGGGACGTCCGGTATGCCGGGATCAACGACCTGGCCGACGTGCAGAAGCACATCCTCGACGAGATCGCGCACTTCTTCGACATCTACAAGACCCTCGAACCGGGCAAGTCGGCCGACGTCCGCGGCTGGCAGGACCGGCAGGTCGCCGACCGGACCATCGCCGAGGCCGCCGAGCGCGCCCGCGCGGCGCACTCCGGGACGGCCTGACCGGCGGCGCCGGCCGGGGCGCCGCCGCGCGCGTCCCACGTGACGGACCTCACCCGCCGGGGCCGCGGCCGGGCGTGTACCGTCAAGATCCACTGGAAGGATACGGCTCGGTATCCGGAGGTGAGCACGCATGACCGCCGCCGGCAGGGGGAGCGCGGACGACGGGATCCGCGCCGACCGCCCGGTGTCGGCGCGCGTCTGGGACTACTGGCTCGGCGGCAAGGACCACTACGAGGTCGACCGGATCGCGGGGGAGGCGGTCGCGCAGCAGGTCCCGGGCATCGTCGCCGCCGCCCGCACGGACCGCCTCTTCCTCGGCCGGTGCGTCCGGTACCTGGCGGGCGAGGAGGGCATCCGGCAGTTCCTCGACATCGGGACCGGGCTGCCCACCGCCGACAACACGCACGAGATCGCCCAGCGCGTGGCGCCGGAATCGCGCATCGTCTACGTCGACAACGATCCCCTGGTGCTCGCCCACGCGCGTGCGCTGCTGACCAGCTCCCCGGAGGGCGCGACCAGCTACATCGACGCCGACGTCCGCGACCCCGAGCGCATCCTCCAAGAGGCGTCGGCGACGCTCGACTTCAGCAGGCCGGTCGGGCTGATGATGCTCGCGCTGCTGCACCTCATCACCGACGACGACGAGGCGCGCGGCATCCTGGACCGGCTCGTCGGCGCGCTGGCGCCGGGCAGTTTCGTGGCCCTGTCCCACGCCTGCCTGGACGTGGACGTGACGCACACCGCCGTCAAGGCGTGGAACGAGAGCGGCACCCCGCACCCGCTCAAGGCCAGGACCAGCGCGGAGATCGAGGCGCTGTTCGACGGCCTGGAATTGGTCGAGCCGGGAATCGTGTCGTGCTCCCGGTGGCGTCCCGAACCGAATCCGTGGGGCGAGCCGCAGGAGACCATGACCTTTTGTGGAGTGGCGAGAAAACTTCCAGTGTGAGGACGTTGGGTAGAGGATCGGGTCATTGACCGGCACCTTTCCTCCGGAGGCAGTCCTTGGCGCATATCGAATTGGACGAGAACATCCCCGGGCTGCCGTCCCTGCTGCGGTTCCGGCCGGAGACGGCGGGGCCGCTGAGCGCGCTCGCCGAGGCCCTGCTGCGCGGCCCGAGCCCGCTCGACCGCGGGGACCGGGAGCTGATCGCCTCCTACGTCTCGGAGCTGAACGGCTGCCGGTTCTGCGCGTCCTCCCACGGCGCGTGCGCGGCCGCGCAGCTGCCCGGCGGGATGACGCTCGTCCAGCAGGTGCACGCCGATCCGGACACCGCGCCCGTATCCGCCAAGCTCAGGGCGCTCCTCGCCATCGCCGCCGCCGTACAGCGCGGCGGCCACGAGGTCGGCGGCGCGCACATCGCCGCCGCCCGCGAGGCCGGCGCCACCGACGTCGAGATCCACGACGCCGTGCTCATCGCCGCCGCGTTCTGCATGTACAACCGGTACGTGGACGGCCTGGCGACCAGCGCACCGGAGAACCCCGCCGCGTACGCGCAGATGGCCGAGCGGCTCGTCGCCCACGGCTACGGGAGCGCCGCGGGCCCGCGCTGAAACCGGTTGGCCGGGGCGCGCCCCGGCCGCGAGGATGGCCGGGTGAAGATCCGGCTCTCAGGCGGTGTGGTGGCGTCCGGGCGGCACGCCTGGATCGCCGGGGCGTCCGGGCCCGTGCGGCTGCTCGACCAGGCGGACGCGCCGCCGGGCGCACCCGTCGCGCTCGGCCCCGCGAGCGCGTCCGGCGCGGACGTCGCGCGGGCCGTCCGCGAGCTGACCCGCCTGGTCGCGGCCGGCGGAGCCGCCGCGGCCGGCGCGGGCGTCGACCTCGGCGCGGGCTTCCGCTCCGCGCGGCTGGACGGCGCGCGCGGCGACCAGCGCGACGCCGTCCTCGCGGCCCTGCGGGTCGTCGGCATCGGCGGCGCGCACCGGCTGGG